>JBDTSV010000117.1:0-35066 GCA_039930985.1 Pseudomonadota bacterium | reverse complement strand
GCAGGGGGCCGCGTCGGGAGTCGACGTATCGCAACTCGTCGCGGCCTGCCGTGGGGCCGACGCAGAGGAGCTCGACGCCACCAAGGCACGCGCGTTCCGCCGCCTGCAGACAGATCGCTGCGCGGCGACACTGGCGGATCTCGTGCGCGTGGCGCTGGCGGCGCCGGCGCTGCCCGTGGCGCGCGCATTCGCCGTGGCGGAGTCGCATCCGGATCTCGGCTGCCTCGATGTCGCCGGCTGCGTGAGCATCGTGATCGTGCCGAGGTGTGTCGAGCAGCAGCGCGATCCGACGCCTGCGCTCTGCGCCGCAGTCGCTAACTACGTCGAGTCGCGCCGGCCGCTGGCGCTCGAGCTGCATGTGATCGGTCCGCGTTACACCCAGGTGAGCGTAACCGCGCGACTGGCGCTGATGCGCGGCGCGCGCGCGGCCGATGTGTGTCTCGCGGCGCGAGCGGCGCTCGTGAAATTCCTGCACCCGCTCGACGGCGGGCCCGAGGGAGGCGGCTGGAAAGTGGGCCGCACCGTATACCGCAGCGAAGTGCTTGCGGTGCTCGGTGGCCTCGCGGGCGTGCACCACGTTGCCGAGCTTGCGCTGACGGCCGATGACGGCGGTGCGGCGCTGTGCGGCGACATCCCCATTTGTGCCAACGGTCTCGTGACCAGCGGTGAACATGAGATCAATTTCATTGACGGAGCAGGCCGATGAACGAGAAGCCACTCGAGCGATTGAACTACTACAACGGGCAGCGCCTGCAGGCCGCGGATCTCAAGCTCGAACAGGACTATCACATCCGGGTTCGGCGCTGGCTCAACCGCTCGCTGTATTCGGCCGGCATTGCCGAAGGACTGGCCGTGTACGCGATCAAGGGTCAGCCGAAGGTGCGCGTGACGCCAGGGCTCGCCATTGATCATCTCGGCCGCGAAATCATCCTGCTCGAAGAAGCCGTGATCGACGTCGTCGACGGCTATCACGGTGGCGGGCCGTACTTGACCATTCGCTATCGCGAGGAAGTCCTCGGCAAGAGCGAGGAGAGTTGCAGGACGAACGGCCACTGCGCGGATCGCCCCGCCTGGGGCGGCCCGGAGCGCATTCTCGCCGAGCCCGTGCTCGAGCTATCCACGGGTCTGCCGAACGAGGCGAGCGGCCGCATTGCGCTCGCGGCCCTCAAGCTTGGAGCCAATTGCGACATGATCGATGCCGTCGACCTCGGCGTGCGTCGCTACATTGGCGAAGGCTCGGCTAACAAGGTCAAGCAGTACGCGCTGGAGGGGGTGCGGGACATCGACGCGCGCAATCCCGCGAAGATCATTTTCCATGTGCGCGGGCGACAGCCGACGTCAGTGTCGCTTTTCCTGCGCGCGGAGAAGTTTCCGTCTCTTTACTACACCGAGATGGGCAACCACACACACGCGAACGGAGGAACCCTGACGCTTCCTTCGCATACGCATGGTGAAGGCACCTCGGACCCCGCCGGATCGCATACGCCCACCGTTACCTCCGTCAAAGCGAACGTGGACGCCGACGTCTGGGGCGGCATGCTGGGCGTGATTGCAGTGGCCTGCGGTGTCGCGGCACCGTTCGCTACCACCGCTGCGCCTGGGTTTGTCGCGCTGGGTACCGAGCTCGGCGGCGTAGCGCTCGGAAATTTCGCCAACAACGCGATCAATCCAGACGCGGATTTCATGGACCTCACGTTATCGCCGAACATCTTCCATCACCGTCCAGGCGATCCGAATTGCCAGCGGGAGCTGAAAAGCACGCGCGCGGTGAACATGAATATCGATCTTCAGCCCGTGTTGGACCATTCGCACACCATAGCCTCGTTTCCCGCCAATGGTGCTGACTGGGTGATCACATTCACCGGCACTGGCTCGAGCGTGAGCGTCGGCGCGCCAGACGCTGGCACGGAAAGTTACGCAGCGCGATCGGCCGCGGCGATCACTTACGTCAAGAACGTCGAAGTCTGGGTGGACAACCAGCAACTCACGACGGAGGTACGGCAGCAGATCATTGCCAACAGCCCTGGGGGCACGAACTGGTCTGAAATTGGCGGGGGAACGGCCAACCACGAACTGGTGGTGAACGGAACCGGCGATATACGGATCGACTTTCTCCCTGGGGTGGTACTGAGCGAGGGTGAGCACACCATCGAGCTCAAAGTGGGTAGCCAGGGGAACGGCGGCCGCATCCACTTCAATCTGTACGTGGAGTAGGCGTGGTCCTTCCCGTCCGCCACATTCTCCTGCGCGATGCTGAGTGGTTATGCCATGCATCGGGTCTGGAGCGCGCGCCCGACGGTTCGTTGTCGTTGCTGCGCATCCCCGCGCCCGACGCCGGGGCCGTCGTCGCGCACGATGGACCCTTCGACGCGGAGCCCTCGGGAATCGCCGCCCTCGATGAGTTGAACGTGTTCATCGCCGACACCGGCGGTCGGCGCATCGTGGCTTCGCAGCGGCAGTGCGACGCAACCTTCCTGCACTCGATCGGCGGTTCGCCCGCCGGCATGGCGATCCATGCGGGCGTCCTCTACATCGCGGACCGTGCGCGCCGTTGCATCCGGCGTTTCGACATCACTGCGCTCGACGAGCGGCCGGCGATCGGTACCGATCTCGCCGACCCGACCGGCGTGTCGGTAGATAGCGAGGGCCGCGTCTACGCGCTCGACCGCGGCGCGAATCGCGTGCGGCGTTTCACGGCCAGTGGAATTGCGGACACGGGCTACGCACCGGCCGTGGTTCAACCGCTGTTCCTGGCAATGACTGCGAGCGACGCCCTGCTGGTAAGCGACGCGGCGAACGACACAATTCGGGTTTTCGATTCAACCGGCGCGTTTCAGGGTGAAATCAGCTCGTCATTGGGCGCGCCCGCGATCCGGCCGGGCGCGCTGGCCGCTCGCGACCAACTGCTCTTCGTCGCCAATGTCGTCGATGGCGCGATCCTGGTCTTCGATTGGGTCGAACGCGCGCTGCTGGGTGAAATCGTCGACTTTCGCGGACCCGTGGCCGCAATGAACTTCGACGGCGCTGGCAATCTGCTGCTCAAGCTCGAGGGTGGCCCGGACTATCTGCGCTTCGCGGCCGATTCCGCGAGGCTCACGGGCGGTGCAATCGAAGCCGGCCCTTTCGACGCTGGCGAGAACAATGACTGGGAACGCGCGGCGCTCACGCTCAGTGCCGGCAGCGCGCGCCTGTCGACTTTCACCGCGGCGGCGCGTGGCGCGGCGGTAGTTTGGCGAGCAGCTCCGGGTCACGACTGTCTGGTCAACCCCCAACCGGGGCCTGCTCCGGAAGTACCGGACTCACGCCGCTATTTGTGGCTGAGAGTCGAACTCACGGGCAGTGGTCGCGAGACTGCGGTGCTCGAGCAGGTGGCCGCGGAGACCAGGGGCGAGAATTACCTCGACGACCTGCCGCGCATTTATCGGCGTGACGATCAGGCAACGCGCTTTCTCGAGCGCTGGCTCACCCAGTTCCGCGGGCAGCTCGACGATCGCGAGCGGCATCTTCATGAGGTTGCGCGCGAGTTCGATCCGCTGAGCGCACCGCCGGCGAGACTCTCGATCGCGACTGATGCCATCGCATTCGATGTACCGCAGGGAACCGGGCTCGATGCGACCCGCGCCCTGCTGGCTCGTGCCCCGGAGCTCTACGCGCGTCGCGGTACCCTTGCGGGCGTGGCTGACATGGTCGAGGTGCAGTCGGGCATCCGCCCGCAGATCTTCGAGGACTTCCGGGCGCGAAATGTCTGGCAGCTCGGCACCACATCCTTGTTGGGGGTGGACACGCAGCTCGCTGCCGCGACTCCTGAAGGGCTCATCGTGCCGCGCGATGCGCGCACGGACCCGGCTTATGCGGGACTCCGCGGGGAGTACTACGCCGGCGTGGACTTCAACGAGCTTCTGTTCGTACGTACCGATCCCAGCCTCGACTTCGGGAATCTGAGTGTCGACGATCGCAACGATCAGGCGCTCGACCGGTACTCGGTCCGTTGGCAGGGGCAGATCAGGCCGCATTATTCCGAGACCTATCTTCTGTCCTTCGAATGGCATGGTGGCCTGCGCGTCTGGCTCGATGGTCACTCGCTCATCAACCGGTGGTCGACGGAGAATCCGCGGCAGACGCTCGGGGTCCGCATCGCGCTCGAAGGCAACCGATGGCACGAGCTGCGTATCGAATACATGTCCGTGCGACCCCCGCGGCCCTTCAATTTGTCCTGGTCCAGTCGCCATCAGCGACCTCAGATCGTTCCGCGCGAATGCCTGTACTCCATTCTCGACGATCACGCTGATCTCCAGGCGCCGCCGCCCTCGACGTTCGACGTGGGCCACGCCGTCGTTGGGGAAAGCGGTCCGCTGGCGCCCGGCGAATTTGGCGACGGTCTCTTCAGCGACTACGCGCATCTTTTCACCGTGGTCGCGCCGGCGGGCTCCTGCCGCGACGCCGCCGCGCGCGCCGCGCTGCGCGAAGCCATCGAGGCGGAAAAGCCCGTGCACACGGACTATCACCTGTGCTTCGTCGAGCCGCGTATGCGCGTGGGTTTCCAGGCGCGGCTCGGTATCGACGCCATCGTGGCGAACGGCCCGCCGCCGCTGCGGCTCGACGGCACGCGGCTCGATCGCGACAGCTATCTCGGCGATGCACGCGACGGCGCACGTGTGGCGGAACGCGCCCGACTCGGTCAGGACACAGTGGTTAGTTGAATTCCGGAGAACGACATGGACATGTTTGGCAGACAACGACTCGACGAGCTCGCGGCCCCGAAGCGCAACAACTACTTCTACGGCAAGCTGCTCGACGAGCTGCATCTCAAGCTCGAGCAGCAGTACTTCATCGGTAAACGCGCGCAGCTCAATCGACTGGCGCTTGGCAGCGGCGTGCTCTGCGGCCTGCGCGTGGAGCCGGATGGCACCTTCATCAAGGTTTCCGCCGGCATTGCCATCGACGGTTTCGGCCGCGAGATCGTGGTACCTGACGCGGTGCGGGTGGACACCGCGCGCGTTTCGGCGGACTGCTGCACCACGCGTGCGCGCGACGCAAAAGAGACGCTGCTCTATCTCAAGCTCTGCTATCGCGAGTGCAAGTCGGATTTCGTGCCCGCCATCGTCACGGATTGTTTACCGGAGGATCGCTGCGCACCGTCGACCATCGTCGAGAGTTACTGCCTCGAACTCAGCGTCGAAGCACCGCCGCCACGCCGGGCACACAACGAAGCGCTTTGCGAAGCGTTGCGTAGTGGCCAGACCCCGGAGGAAAAGCGCGCCCAGGTGGACGCGGCGCTCGCGGGAAGCTGCGGCCGCGTCGAAGGTGATGGCTGCGTGTGGCTCGCGACGGTCAATCTCGACGCGAACGGCCGCATTACGGATACCGCGTTCAGCGCACCGCAGCACATCTACAGCAACGCGGCACTGTTCGACATGCTCCTGTGCATGGGCGCGGGCGGCGAGGGGCCGCCTGGAGTCGGGCTCGATCGCGATCTGCCGAAAATCCTCGACGTGGCGTGGACCCACAACCGCGAATACGCGTTCTACGCGCGTGATGTTGGCGATCCCAATGACCCGGATGACGATCGCATCACTTTCGGCGACTTCATCGCGTCATTCATGGAGGTCAGCGATCTCGCGACGCCGCAACAGCTGGGCGAGCGCGCGCGCAACTCGACCTTCAACGCCACGAACCAGCCACTGTTCACTATCTACTTCAACCGGCAAGTGGGCGGCATCGACAGACACACCTTTCTGGTGACCCTGCGCTTCGAAGTCTCGCTTGCGGCCAGCGGCCCTCTGTCCCGTCCGGGCATCTACTTCGATCTCCCGCTCGCCGGCGATGTGGTGGTGGTGCAGCCGACGGGGACTGCGCGAACTCCGCACACGAATGAACCTTACGCGACCGCCGCCGTCTTCGTGCCGCGGCCAGGGTTTCTCGTCCTGCCACTCAATGCGGTGTTGCTGCTGCTGCATTCCGCCGCGAAACGCGCCGACGAAGCCGAGCTGGGCTTCGCGACATTTCGCATTCAGCTCAAGGGGGACTTCGTGACCACGGTGGCGGCCAGCAACGCGCTCGCCGAGCATGCCGTGCTCGATGCCGACAACATCGGCGGCTGGGTGGGGAGTAATCATCTGCGCGATCCGGCGTTCATCGCGGGCGGGAAAAACACTTCCGGCAATCTCACGCAGGGAGGTGACTTCGAGAGCTGGATCAAACTGGAGCTCGGCGCGGTGCCCACCGGCAGCGTGACGATGTCTGCCGCCGAGTCAAAAGCGCTCATGCGCACAGTGCGCAACGAACCCGAGTCCCTGCCCATGAACATCAATCTCGTCTCGCACGCGGATCTGGTGGAGGCGGGTCTCTCGGCGCCGCAGGCGGAGCGAATCGTAACGGCACGCGGCACGCGCTTGTTCGCGGGCGAGAAGGATTTCCAGAAGCGCACCAGGTTGCAGGGCGCCGCGTTGCGCGACATCGCCACCAAGATATCAATGCTCTAGGAGTAACACATGGCCTGCACACAATGCGCGGGAGCGCACCAACACAACGAAGTGGCGAGCACGCTCGAGCGGATACGCTACTTTCCCCGGCAGCTGCTCACCGCCGACGACATGCGGACCGAACAGGAATACTTCCGCGCGAAAATGCGCCGGCACAATCGCATGCTGCACGGCTGGGGCGTGGTGTGCGGACTCGTGGTCACACGCCAGGACGCGCAGACGGTGGACGTGAGCGCAGGTTTCGCGCTCGGGCCCTACGGCGACGAAATCGAAGTCGAGCACGCGGAGGCCGTTGACATCACGCACTGCACGCAGCCGGGTAGTGAGGTGTGCGTGCACAGAGACGGCGCTCCGCCGGCGGAACCGGGCCCTGTGTACATCAAGATCCGCTACGTCGAATGCCCGAGCCGCCCGATGCGTACGCTGCCCGCAGGTTGTGGCTGCGATGAGAGCGCCTGCGAATACTCCCGGCTGCGCGACGGCTACGAGATCCGCTGCTTCCGTGCTCCCGAAAAAGAAGAGCCGCTGCCTACCTACACCGTGGATGCGCTGCTGCCCGCATGCCGGCCGCTGTCTGTCAGTCCCTGGCTGACACTGGCGCGCGTGACGCCGAATGCCGCGCAGCTCGTGGTGACCTACGCGGAGCGCCGCGTCGTGCTGCACACACCGAGCCTGTCGGTGAGCTAGTTTGCCGGAGAAGCTGGTGGGCCCCGCGATCGTGATGTGCAGGTCGCCGGTATTATGTCTGGTGCGAATTCATTCTTATATATATAGGGCACCAGATGGGCGCGCTCATCGCCGCAGATGCACGAATACGTATGGAGCATCGCGCTGGAAGTCCGGCCAGTGCGTGCCGTTCCCCTCTCTATCTACCGCCTCGATGAAATACATCACGTCCCATTCCGGAACGATGAATTCGCCGGGGATCGTCGCCGCATACTCGTCGGCCTGCCCGGTCGGCTGCAGGTCGAGCGTGACGTAGTCTTCGTATTGGGTGACGTGGCGGTAGCGCAGCCGCAGCGAGCGGATGCCGGACGAGTCGGTCACGCGCGCAACGATGCGCAGCGGCTTGCCGGTGGGTGCTTCGACGATTCTCTGCTGCAGCACCGCCGGTGGTGCGCGATCCCCGGTTGTTCGCGGCGTCCATGCCGATGCGCTGGCGTCGTCCGGCGTCGATCGACATTGCGCATCGAGCCTCGCAAGATTCGCTTCGAGCGTCGCAAGTTCGTCGCGCCAGTGGCCGCAGAGATTCTTGGCGCAGGCGCCCATCGCAAGATCAAACGCATAGCGGTCGCCGGCGACCGCGACGAGCTCGCGCCACGCCGTTACCGCCGCCTTCTCGCCGTCGAATGCGGCCTGTAGTTCGGCCTTGCGATGCCCGCGCAGGAACAGGTTGTAGTGCACCGCGGCCGTGCTGCGCCTGGCGTGAAAGCGCGCGAGTTGAGCCAGGATATTGAGGTCGGTGATCGTGGAGTCGAACTCCTTGCCGCGCCGGTCGCCGTTTGCCAGTGCGTCGTGCACGGACTTCAGCACCGCATCCGCCGTCTCGTCGAACCAGCGGCTGGTCGCCTCGGGAGTGACCTTCGCCGTTACGCCGTCCGACAGTATGCGATCGGCCGCTTCGCTGAAATTCTCGAAGAGCTCGACGTCACTGCCCTCGTTGGCGGCGTAGTCCGCGAGCGAGGCGCCGAGCGCCTGTCGTTCGGCCCAGCCGCGCGTGGTGGGGAACAGGGAATAGGGATACACGGACGCCACGATTCGCGGCAGAACGCCGGATGCGACCTGCAACGCGGTCTCGAGGGCGGTCGCGGCGGAGCCGAAATGACGGCGGAAGTCGCGCTGCCACACTTCGGCGGGTGTTTCCGGGTTGTAACCGAGGCGGCCCCAGACCTGGAAGAAATGCCAATACCGCTCGAACTCATAGTCGTAATACTGGTAGTTAGCCGGCATGAGCGCGAACGTCGGCTTCCCGGGGTGCTGCGCTTCCATCTTCGTGGCGAGCGGTTCTTGCACGTCCCAGTTCGGGCTGTCGTAGAGCGCGGTGGTCGAATCGTAGCGGCGCACATAGTCCGGGTCGCCCCACAACAGTACGCGCGACGTGCCACCGTTCCAGAGCCGCCACGTCATCCGATACCGCTGCGGGTAACGCAGGAAGTCCGCGTAGCCGTGACGCCGATCGTGCTGGTTGGGAGGATTGACGTGGACGGGATGAAACGGCAATCCCATCTGTTCCATCCAGTACTTGGTCTCGATGCGCAGATCGAAGCCGTGTTCGAGCGCGCTGGCGATGACCACGTCGGGCGTGTTCTTGCCGCGCAGCTCCACTTTCATCGCTGGCTTGGTCGCGCGCAGGTTCTCGAAGACGGCGCGCCAGAAGCCCGCCATCTCTTCGGGGCGCAGTCCGGACTCTTCGTGCACGCGAAATTGCAATCAGTCCATCGCGGGTACGCGAACCAGCAGCTCGCGAAGCGCGGCCAGCGTGTAGGCGCTGAGGGTTTCGGTGGTAACTCCGGTCACGGAGTTCGGAATCGGGCGGCCGGCGAACTCGTCCACCCAATCGGCACCACCCGCCTGCACACCGGCGCGATAGATGTGATCCCAGATACCCAGCGTGACGTCGATGCCGCGCTGGTGCGCGAGCGCGATGAGGCGATTCAGCGCCGCGAGATTGCGTCGTTGCTGCTTTGCCGTGAGCCCGACCATGTGCACACCCGGATATCCGGGCGTGTCGAAGAAATACGGGTAGGGCGGCGCGAGAAATCCGCCATTTTCGTAACCAAAGACGATCAGGAAGTGATTGAAGCGGTCGGCGGCCAGCAAATCGAAGTAACGCCGCCAATACGCTTCGTTGTAGAAGCGGCTTTCCCAGTGCGCGCGGTTCATGGTGTAGACCGACAGCGCGCGATCGCGAATCGTTGGCTGTTCCTGCACCTCGCGAACGGCGTCGAAGGGGTCGATCGAGGGGTCGCTCGCCGCGATGCTGGCGGCCGCTTCGAGCAGCGCATACATCAACCCGCGCTCGTCGGCGCCCGCGATCAACAACGCCCGCTTCCCGTCGAGTTCGAATTTCTTCACGGCGAGCGCTTCGGGTGTGGAGAGTGGCTGAGCGAGGCGCGGCGCAAACGACCAGGCTGGCAACCCATCGGCGCGGCTCACGCAGACGATTCGATCCGCGTTTGCCTGTTTGATCGAGGGCACGCGGGCGATCTTCCAGTGGCGGGCCCGCAGCGCGGCTTCAAAAGCCACCAGGCCGTGGCGCGACGGCGCGCCGAGAGTCGGACCTTCGACGATGACCATTGTCTGCGCGGCGAAAGCCGGAACGCCTGGTGCCAGTAGTGCAGCCGCGAACAGGATCCAGTGGCGTATGCGCATGGCAGATTCTAGGCGCAATTGAATTCTCCCGTCCCGCGGGCCAACATCTCGCGTACCCATTGGAGATCACTCATGTCTACCTCGAAAGTCATCGCCGTCGTCGGCGCAACCGGTGCGCAGGGCGGCGGCCTCGTCCGCGCCATCCTGGCCGATCCTGCGGGCGGCTTCCGCGCCCGCGCCATCACCCGCAAGGCGAATGGTGACAAGGCCGTGGAGCTGCGCAAGCTCGGCGCCGAAGTGGTCGAGGCGGACATCGACAATCCGGCCTCGCTCGCGCAGGCCTTCGCAGGCGCCGACGGCGCCTACTGCGTCACTAACTACTGGGAACACTTCACGCCCGCCAAAGAGCTGCAGCAGGCGAAGAACATGGCGCAGGCCGCCAAGGCGGCGAAGCTTGCGCACGTGGTCTGGTCGACGCTCGAAGACACGCGCAAGCGGGTGCCGCTCGCGGATACGCGCATGCCGACGCTCATGGAAAAGTTCAAAGTTCCGCACTTCGATGCCAAGGCAGAAGCAGACCAGTTCTTCGCGGACGCGGACGTGCCGACGACCTTTCTGCTGACTTCTTTCTATTGGGAAAACTTCATCTACTTCGGCATGGGCCCGAAGAAGGGCGCGGATGGCAAGTATTCCCTCACGCTGCCGATGGGCAACGCGAAGCTGTCGGGCATTGCGGCCGAAGACATCGGCAAGTGCGCCTACGGAATTCTCAAGGACAAGAAGTGGATTGGCGCGCGCGTCGGGATAGCGGGCGATCACGTGACAGGCGCAGGGATGGCGGCCGCGATGTCGCAGGCGCTCGGCAAGGAGGTGGCCTACAACGTGGTGACACCCGAGGTCTATCGCGGCTTCGGTTTCCCCGGTGCGGATGATCTCGGCAACATGTTCCAGTACTACACGGAATTCGAGAAGGAGTTCAGCGGCGCGCGCAGTGTTGAAACCTCGCGCTCATTGAACCCCGAGTTGCTCGACTTCAAGTCCTGGCTCGCCAGGTACAAGGACCGCATTCCGCTCGGGTGACGGTCCCGCTGGAACGCCCGTCGCCGTTCCGGCAGTTCAGTGCTTCCAGCTCTTCGGTCCAACGCTCCGTCCCGGCTCATGCCAGGACCGCGCTTCGACGAAGAATGGTTTGCGCTGCTCGATGCGCCGCGGCGCCGGTTCGGCCAGCAAATAGCGGTCGCCCAACCAGGACATGGCGTTTTGCAGCGCCAGCCCGTAGTCGTGCTGCGGCATGCGAGGTGAAGTTTTCTTGGGATGCTTCATGTCGGACATTGTCAGCTGCCACGACTGAACCCCAACTGAAGGGGTCTGAATTCAGCGCTTCAGTGACTTCAAGAGGAACGAGTCGATTTCCTGCAGCACCTGGGTCCGGGTCGACGCGGAGGACAGCCAATGATCGTCGCCCGCGAGCTCGACATAACGCACATCTTTTTTCGCTCGAACCATCCTGGCATTCATGGCCCGTGACTGATCCACGGGCACCACAGTGTCTTCGACTCCGTGCAGCAGAAGCGTCGGGACACGCACCTGGTCCACATGACGGATCGGCGAAACCTTGCGCAAGTGATCCATGTCGTCCGCGCCCATGGACTTGCGCCACCACTCCGCCACCATGGTGTTGCGCCCGCCGCGCTCGGCATCCTTGAGCATATCTTCCGGATCGCTGACGCCGTTGACGCTCACGGCGCACGCGTAGCGCTCGGGCGTCAGGGTCGCGCCCGCCAGCGCGGCGTACCCGCCATAGGAGCCGCCCATGATGCAGATGCGCTTGGGGTCCACGTACCCACCCTTCACGAGCGCGTCGGCACCGTCTTCGACGTCCGTCTGCATGACGCCGTCGCCCCAGCCTTTGCGACCGGCATCGAACCAGTCGTAGCCGTAGCCGGTGGAGCCGCGGAAGTTGGTTTGCAGCACCGCGTATCCACGCGAGGCGAGGAAACTCGCCCACCAGTCGAACGTGAAGTCGTCGCGCGCGTGCGGACCGCCGTGCACCAACAACACGAGCGGCAGATTCTTCGGCTCGACGCCCACCGGCAGCGTTAGATAGGCGGGGATCTGCTTGCCGTCGCGCGCGCGGTACTTGATGGACTGCCGATCGCCGAGATGCTCGGGTGCAGTGAGTTGCGGATAGCGGCGCCCAATGGAGCGCAGCTTCTGAGTCGACACATCGTAGACGAACCAGGCGCCGCCATCGTTGGCCCGCTCGCCGAACAGCAATACACGCGCGCGGTCGCGCGACCACGATCGCAGAGTTACGTATCCATCCGCGAACCTGGGTTGCACGGCCGCGGCGATCTTCGCGAGCTCGGTGTCGAAGAACTGCTGCTTCGGCAAGTCCTCGGTCCACTGCACGCCGACGACGCGTCGCCGCCAGGGATCCATGATCGGCGCGACATCGCTGCCTTGTGTGCCCTGGATACCTTCGACGGGTGTCGACGCGCCGGTCTTGCGATCGATCGCGAGCAGGGTGTCGCGTTTGCCTTCCTGCTGGGTATCGACGGCGGCGATGCGCCCGTCTTCGAGCAGTCCGTAAAGGGCCAATGGCATGCCCATCTCGGAGACATTCTCGAGGATCATGCGATCCTTGCCGTTCTCGTAGGTGAACAACCGCCAGCGATTCTTGTCGTCGTTGATGTCGACGCGGGCGACGGTGGCGCCTTTTTCATCGAGCATGAAGCCGCGCGTCTGTGTCTCACCGACTTCCACGGTCGAGGTCTTGCCGGTATCGAGGTTCACGCGGTAGACCGCAAGCTTCGGGGTGTTGTTCATCGTGCCGAGGCCGCCCCAGGCGATCATCCGCCCGAACCCGGGATCGCCTTCGACGGGGGCCAGCAGGTTGGTCAACGCCGTGTTGCCGCGGTTGCCCGAGTCCTGCATCAGCAGTGTCGACGCGCCGGTCGAAAGCGACAGCACGCCGGTGCGGAAGAACTCGACGCGCGAGCCTCGGAACATGACCGGCGTGCCCTCCGGCAAGACATCGGCCGCATGCCCCGTGCTGCTGATGATGTAGTAAGGACGCTGGTTATCGGCCCAACCGACGCCGCGCAAGGTGTTCTTCGGCGGCGGCGCAAGCGTTGCCACGACCTTGCCTGTGTCGATGTCGATGATGCTGAGGGAGGTCAGTTCACGGTCTGGCTCGGCGGACCGGAATTCGTAGCCTACCGAGATCACCACACGCTTGCCGTCGGGCGAGAGCGCCACCGACCCGATGGCCGGCAATCGACCATAGGCCTCGGCGGCCGGTGGCGGTGCGGCGGTGCCGGCGGGGGACACGAGAATCGCGCCAAGCACCAACGACACCCGTGAATTCATGATCCGAGCCTAACCGCGCAGCCGGCGCGCATCAATACCTGCTGCAAACGCAAACCAAAACTCACGGAAGTAGTTCGGTCCGTCAGGATTGCTCAGGCGAGTAGTAAAGCGTTTTGCCGCACTGAGTGCAGAAATGTTCCCTGTGAAACGTTCGATTCATGAGGGCGCGAACATTGATGCGCGGGTTGCCACAGGAGAAGCAGGACACTCTGTTTCCCTGGACGTGCGCAGGATGTTCGGATTTGTACCATTCGTAGGTCATCTTCTGAAATTTGGCCAGCTGCTTCAGCCGCCCTCTCATGATGACGAAGGGAATGGTGAAGAACAGCGCACCCCACAAGAGAAGGAACAGGTTTCCGTGCGCAAGCAGTGCGGACACCATGGCGCCGCCGCCGATCAGCATGAAGATTGAGCAGAAGACGATGAGGAAAATTCGTGACGTTGGGTAATTCACGGGTTCCTCTCGATATTGCAGTCAGGTCCCACGCGACGGCTGCCTACGTCGGCGAAGCAGTTCGACGTGTCCGGATTCTGTCAGGACCGATTTCGATCAGGCGACCAGGCCTCGCTGATGCAACCACTCAAGGGCGCTTGTTGAGATCGCTCACCGATTGCTCGATGAGCGTCGCGACGCCGCGCGGGTTTTCCGTCATTGCAACGTGGGTACCGGGAAAGGTGCGGATCGTCCAGCCACGCGCCACCGCGCGCTGCCAGCTCTTGTCAGTCTTCGCACGTTCCTCGGCCGACTTGTCCTTGGGAATGAAGGCGACGTAGGTCACCGGCAACACGAGTGCGGCGGGATTCTTGTATGACACGGGCTGATTGAAACACTTGATCGACTGCTTGACGCTGTGCGGCGGCGGCGTATTCGGCTTGACCCAGGGCACCTGCATGAAGCCGTCCTTGAAGCGCTCGGGATCCTGCGGGGCATTGCTGCCGAACAGATCCCAGATCGACATGCCATCGTCGGGCACGGCGGCATCGAGATACACGACATGACGAATGCGCTCGGGAATCCGGTCGATGACGCCCGTGATCACCATGCCGCCGTAACTGTGGCCGGTGAGCACGACGTCGTGCAGGTCTTCATAAAGAATCAGATTCACGACGTCGTTGATGTGGGTCTGCAGATCGACGTCGGGACTGTTGAGGTGTTCGCGTTCGCCCAGGCCGGTGAGCGTGGCGCGGTAGACGGTGTGGCCGTCGTCGGTGAGAAACTTGCCGGTACTCTTCCACTCCCAGCCGCCGGCGGTGGCGCCGTGGACCAGGACGAACGTGTACTTCTCTTTGGCGGCTGCGGCCGGGGCGACGTGGGCGCAGGAAGCCACGAAGAAGCAGCCGACCAGCAGGGCGATGAAACGAAGCGGATGGGTTTTCATGGAGAGACGTTTTAGACCGTGACGCGTCGGGCACCAATGCCACGCATGGGATCAATGCATCCCCAAAACACTATCCCTGAATTCGCTGCCCGGCTTCAACTGTCGTTTGAGCTGCGACGGGATTCCGTCCGGACCTAGCATGTGCATCTGTCCAATTCCGACGAAATGAGTGCCGCCGCTCGCCAACAGGCGGTCGATCGTATGCGCCCACCACGCATTTCTTTCGACCTGCATGACCCGGTAAAGATCGGGCGTCCGCGTCCGCATCCTGTCCACCGCGCGCTCGCCAGCGGCGGTGTCACCTTTGATCCAGTCGAATTCGTCCTGGTTGCGGCGGGCCGACTGGTCGTCGAAAAAATCCAGCAGGAATGCGATGTACTGGCTCTGCGCGGCGTCCGACATAGCCGCCATGTGTCGCGCAAATTCGAGCTGGTCGGATATTTCGTAGCGAATCGCCTTGCGTTCATCCGTCGCCAGCTTCATCAGAGTCTCGTCGGGATACCGCTGCTCGAATGGCGCGCTGTGTTGCGACCAATAGGCACCGTTGAGCGTGTAGAACGCGCTCCAGGGCCGCTGAGTCTCTATCTGCTCCCTCTTGATGCCCAATTGTTCGCAGTATGCGATGGCCCGAGCGCGTACCTCCGGTTCTAACAATTCGAAGAATGTGCGGCCGCCGGCGTCGTGCGTGAGCTGCTCCCGCTTCGATGCCGCGTCCGCCTCTGACCTCTGCGCGTGGCTCACTTCGAGCCAGAGTTCGCAGCTCGCTCGAAAAGCGCGCAGGATTTTCGCCGTCACCCAGGATTCGTCCTTTGCTCCGCCGAAACCCAGGATGAACACCCGGGCGCGACCTCGCGAGGCAAGATAAAGGAGAGGCTCCTTCCCTGTGCTCGTTGCGCCAGAGGTCAGCTGCGCGAACGACAGCGACACAATTCCCAGTCCGAATTCTCGTCGCAGCATTGTCGGCCTCGCACAGTATTCCTGACCCTAGGACGCTGCAGGTCCATAAAAGGTTGCGCGACGACGCACTAGCCCTGCGCGGCAAATATCTTTCGGACCGTCTCGATCGTGTCCGCCTCTGCGACGCGCTTGTCTGAGCGATATCGCTTCACGCGCGCGAGCCTCAAGGCCAGGCCACCCGGATAGCGCGGGCTTGCCTGCAGATCGCTGAACGCGATCTCGACGACAATTTCAGGTCGAACGTAAACAGTGCCCTGATCGTGATGTGTTTCGCGCGCCAGGAACTCGCGCGTCTGCCACTCGAGCATCGCGTCAGTCAGTCCCTTGAATGTCTTGCCGAGCATCACGAATTGCTGCGTGCCAGCGTCGAATGCGCCGAGATGCAGGTTGGAAAGTTTTCCGTGGCGGCGCCCGTGGCCCCACTCGGCCGCGAGCACCACGAGGTCGAGCGTGTGCGCGCGCTTGATCTTGAGCCAGCTCGCGCCGCGATTGCCCGCTTCGTAGGGCGCATCCAGTGATTTGGCCATGAGTCCCTCATGTCCCTGTGCCATGGCTGCGTCATAAAACGCGCCCGCGGCTTCGCGCGATTGTGTAACCAGCCGCGGAATCAACAGCGCCCCGGGTGCCACTTGCGACAGCACGTCGAACCGCTCCCGCGTCGGCCGTTCGACCAAGCTCACTCTGTCGCGCCACAAGCAGTCGAAGTAGAACGCACGTATCGGCAGCTCCTGCTGCAAGCGTGCGACATCCTGTTTGCGCCCGAAGCGGCGCATCGTCGTCTGGAATGCGTGCGGTCTACCGGTCGGCGCAAACGCGATGGCCTCGCCATCGAGCACCAGTTCATCTGCTTGCAGAAGCCGCGCCTGCTCGGCGATTTCCGGAATCGCTGCCGTCACCTCGTTGAGCCCGCGCGTGAAGATGCGCACGAGATCACCTTGCTTGTGCACCTGGATTCGCGCGCCGTCCATTTTCCATTCGAAGGCGATCTCACCTTCGAGCGTATCGAGCGCCTCGTCGACGTCTTTCGCAGTCTGGGCGAGCATCGGGTCCACCGGCGTCATGACCTTGAGCTGGAACTGAGCCAGTCCGGGAGCTCCGGTTACCATCGCGGCATGCGCAATGGCGCCGAGATTGCTTTCGTACATAGCGGCACGGCGCACTTCGGCGACCGGCACGTGGGTGGCCTTGGCAATCGCCTCGACCATCACGCCGGCGAGGGCGCCCTGGCGCAAGTCGGCCGCGAGCAGCCGCAGCAGAAACTCCTGCTCTTGTTTGGTTGCGCGAGCGAACAACTCGCGCAGGGCAGTCGCCCGCGAGGCGCTCGAGCCGCTCCCGCTGATCGCCGCCAATTGTTCGAGCGCGCGATCGACCTCGAGCACAGCGAGGCTGGGTGTCGCCGCGGCGGTTTCCGCGCTGGCACGCAATGCCGAAGGTCCGATGCCGATCCGGCCCTGACGGATTTCGCCAGACAGATACAGCACCGCGATTTCAAGTTCGCCGACATCGAGTGCGCGCAGGCAATCCGCGAGCAGCCGTGTCTTCGCGGAGCGCGCCGAGGAATCCGCCACTTGTGCGGACGTGGCAACCACGTTTGCGAGCAGGGTCATGACGAGGAACCCTACGTCAATCTGCGAACGAACGGGCAAGAACGACGGACGCACAGTCATTCGAAACGCGCTGCCGGCTGTCTAATCTCTCGCGGCACCCCAAATTTACGGAGACGAAATTGAACGCGCCTAATCGCTACCTGATCCAGAGAACCTTCCCCGTGGGCGCCCTCGACGGCGTGACCCCGGCTGTGAAGAAGAAGGTGAACGAGACCAACAATGAGCTAGGTGTCACCTGGGAGCATTCGTACGCCACCGCCGACAAGACCAAGACGTTCTGCGTCTACACCGGGCCCGACGAGGCGGCGGTGCGCGAAGTGGCAAAACGGAACGGACTGCCGGTCGATTCGGTGACGGAAATTCCCGTCACTCTCTATCCGAAGTGACAGGTTGCCAGGCGTCGGGATGCGATTCCTGAGTCAAACCCCGCCTGGGTTGCGCTGCCGTCAAAAGGCTAGGTCAACCAGCGTTCGATGTCGGCAGGCTTCGCAGGCTTTGCGACATGAGCGTCGAACCCCGCATTTAGCGACCGGCTGATGTCTTCAGGTTGTGCGTATCCGCTGATTGCCACAAGCCGGATCGTATTGGGGAGCTCGCGCCGGATTGCCTTCGCAAAGTCATAGCCGGAAAGTTCAGGCAAGCCGAGATCGCAGAGGACGATTTCGGGACGGCAGGCGCGCACACGGGCGAGGGCGCACATGCCGTTGTACGCCACGTCCACCTGATGGCCAGAGAGTCTCAGGAGTTGCGCGAGAGAATCGGCGGCGTCGTGGTTGTCATCAACCACCAGCACTACCCACGAACGTGTTGTGTTCACCTGTGCGGCCACATGCCGACGCTATTCGAGGGTGTCTGACGAGACAGTCGGCGCATTGCGGCTTGGTTGTCGGGCTCGTACGCTACCGCCCCATGGCACACTCCTACACTCGTGTTTTTTCCCTTGTGGCCACCGGGCTTGCGTCCACCGCCGCCGTGTTTGCCCAAGCCCCACCGCCCGTCACGCCGATGACGTCCGACTTCATCGAGAAGTACGAACAGACGCTTGCCTCGGCAGACTTCATCCGCCGCGAGGCAATGGTTCCGATGCGGGACGGCACCAAGCTCTACACCACCATCGTCATGAAAAAGGGAACCGTGCACGCCCCGATACTGCTGTCGCGCACGCCCTACGACGCGCACCAGTCGACGCATCGCGTCGCCAGCCAGCGCATCGTCGACATCGTCGAAGTGATGGACGCGGAGTTCGTCGAAGACGGCTACATCCGCGTCTACCAGGACATTCGCGGCCTGCACAAATCCGAGGGCTCGTATGTCCTGAACCGGCCGCTGGCGGGGCCGCTGAACGACACCGGCATCGACGAATCGACTGACGCCTACGACACCATCGACTGGCTGGTGAAAAACACGCCGGAGTCGAACGGCAAGGTCGGCATAATTGGGTCTAGCTACCTGGGTTTCACGACGCTGATGGCGGAGATCCATCCGCACGCCGCGCTGAAAGCGGCGGTCCCGCAAAGCCCGATGGTCGACGGCTGGATGGGCGACGACTGGTTCCACAACGGTGCCTTTCGCGTCAGCGCGCTCGATTTCGCGTTGAGCCAGGGGACTGACAAGGCCGAGGGTGGCGGCGAATTCGCTCTCGGTGACGTCGACCATTACACGCGCTACCTGGAAGCCGGTTCCATCGGGGATTTCGCCAAGATGCTGGGAATCGAGAAATTTCCCGGCGTCCGCAAGTTCCTCGACAATCCGGCGTACACGGATTTCTGGTCGTTGCAGGCCGTGGACAAATGGCTCGCGGCACAGCCGCTGACGGTGCCGACCATGATCGAGGTCGGTCAGTGGGACCAGGAGGACAGCTACGGCGGTCCCGCGGTTTATCGCGCGCTCGAGCCCAAGGACACCAACAACAACATGGTCTCGCTGGCAATCGGGCCGTGGCGGCACTCGGGCGCCAACCACTACGGTTACGACCTCGGCACGCTGACCTTCACCGGCGACACCGCGCGCGAGTGGCGTGTGAAATACGTGAAGCCGTTCTTCGATCACTACCTCAAAGGCGGCCCGGACCCAAAGACGCCGCCCGTGCTCACCTATGCCACCGGCGTGAACCAGTGGAATGTCTCCCAGCACTGGCCGATGGGCAGGGCGAAGCCTATCTACCTGGCGGAGAATGGCGCGGCCACGTTTGAGCAGCCAAAGTTGGCCGGGCACTATGAATACGTCAGCGATCCGGCGCACCCGGTGCCGTTCATCCCTCGCCCCATCAATATGGACGACGTGACGCAGTGGAAGCCATGGCTGGTGCGCGACCAGCGATTCGTGTCGGATCGCCCCGACGTCGCCAGCTGGAAAACCGCGCCGCTTGCGGCGGCGGTGCACATCATGGGCGCGCCCGAGGTGGAGTTGTTTGCTTCGACCAGCGGTACCGACAGCGACTGGGTGGTGAAGTTGATCGACGTGTATCCCAACGATGTTCCGGAAGGCGCGGGGCAGGGTGCGAAGCCGTCGATGGCCGGGCAGGAGATTCCGATCGGCATCGAAATCTTTCGTGGGCGCTATCTGAAGAGTTTCGCGGCGCCGGCCGCGCTCAAGGCGGGCCGCGTGGAGCACTATCGCTGGGCGCTGCCCAACGTCGACCACGTGTTCCTGCCGGGTCATCGGATCATGGTGCAGATCCAGTCGAGCCTGTTCCCGCTCTACGATCGCAATCCGCAGACCTTCGTCGACAACATCATGTATGCGAAGGCCGGCGACTATCGCAAGGCGACGCAGAGCATCTGGTTTGGTGGCGCCACTTCGACCGCGGTAGCGTTGCCGGTTGCCCCCGATTGAGAAGCGATGGTGGAATTTACGGTTCCGAAATGGCGCCCGTAACCGGATCGATCCGCACGAAGAAATTCGCCGCTGCGCCCCGATAACGCGAGAACTCGCCGCCCGCCCACAAATCCGTTCCCGTGGTTTCCAGAACGCGGATCGATCCGTTGGCGGCCGCGGACGGCGGCGAGAACGTGGTATCCATGACTCCGGTCGCCGCATTCAACTTGGCAAGAAAATACCCGTAGCTGTCGTTCGCGTTTTGCGTGGGCGTGGCCGCGACGTAGAGCGATGAGCCGATGCCACGCAGGGCGTAGATGGGATCGAACACCTGGTCGAATGACGCGACAAAATTGAGGTCCATTGCTCCCGTGGTGCCATCGAACTTCACGATGGTCGATGAAGGATTGCCGCCACTGTTGGGAAAGCGAAGAAGGCTCGCGTAGCCCGTATCGCCGAGGAACGAGATCGCGACATGGAACGCGCCCGCGGACGGCACGCCGGGGAAATTCACGTCCGCCGCGCCGGTGAGCACATTGATGCGGTTGATGGTTGGATAGACGAGCGTGCCATAGTGCGAGGACGATGAGGCGGTGTACACGTACTGTCCGCGCACGGCGACCGGTCCCGCAGAGCCGTCGGTGAAACCGTTGACGAAGGTGGGATCCACGGCGCCGTCGGTGTAACGCAACTTGGCAAAGCCGAACTGGAGCTCGCCCCGGTACAGGATGAATGCGCCGCTGATGAAGAGCCCGGAGTCGCTGACGGCGAGGTTCATGATCGGCTCGTTGGTGCCGCCACCCTGCGAGAAAGCCGTATCCAGTGCGGCGGAGCTGGCGTTGATCTTGGCCAGATATTCCGTCTCGACGCCGTTGTAGTGATGAAATTCTCCGGCGAGAAATAGCGACCCGTTGTTCAACGCCAGAGCAGAAACGCGCCCATCCGTTCCGTTGTTCGTGAATGCCTGATCGGCGACGCCATCCGCGACGCTCAACTTCGCGAGATTCGCGGCCGCCGTTCCGCGATAGCCGACGAATTTGCCGCCGACGAACAGCGTGTTGCCCTGCTTGATCAGGCTGAAGCCAGTGTCACTCAAGCCCACTGACTTGGTGAAAGTTGTATCAATTGCGCCGGTGGCGCCATTGAGCTTGGCAATGCGCATGGCCGGCGAGTTTCCCTGAATGAGAAAGTTGCCGGCGGCGTACAACGAGCCGTTGTCGTAGACGATGGAGTGCACGCCGCCATCGGCGACCGGCCGCACGAAGGGTCCTGTCGGCGCGAATGCCGGGTCCACTGCGCCGGTCGTGGCATCCACTTTAGCGAGGCCCAGCGAGGTTTGTGCACCCGACGGCGAAAACGTGCCCGCCACATACAACGAGTTGCCGGCGACAGCCAGGTCATAGACGTAACCGGTGAACAAGGTCTGATTGAAAACGGGATCGAGAGCGCCGGTGTTCGCGTCGAGTTTGCGAAGCGCGCTGCTGCCATCGCTGAACAACGCGCCAACGTAGAGTGAATTCCCCACGGCGGCATAGGAGAACGGTGTGCTGTTGAAAGGCAACTGAAAATTGGTGTCCCACACGCCGGTGACGCTATCCAGCTTGAAGATTCCAGCGTAGACAGCGCTCGGCGTCGCGAAGATTCGCTGCAGTTCGCCGATGGGAAGAGTAACCCGGAAGGCGGGATCCAGATTGCCCGTCACGGTGTCGAGCCGGATCAAGGTATGCCCCACGCTCGTGCTGACCGCGCCTCCCCGATAACGTCGGGCGTACGCGTTGACGAGCAGCGACGTGCCGGAGACGAACAAGGCACTGGTCGAGGTAGCCTGATCGGTCGACAGAAAAAAGGTCCTGATGATCTGGCAGGTGACTGGGTCGATCTTGACCAGGCCACCGGGAGTGTCGACTCCGCGGTAATGGCTGAAATTGCCGCCGACGTAGAGCGCGGTGCCATCGCTAACTGTAGTTAGAACGGTGTCGTCAAATCCGTCCTGAAGATCACAGGCGAGATTGGGCGAACCATTGGCCAGGTCGAGTGCGGCGAAGTGCGGGGTTTGATAAGCATTCACCGCGCTGAATGAGCCGCCGATATACCAACTGATTCCGTCGGTCACGGCGCTGAACACGGGACCATTGGTCCGCACGAATACTGACTTCACCGTCGCGGTTGCCGTGATCCCCGCCTGGTCCGTTACCTGGATTGTTGCTGTGCCGCTGCGCGTGCCCGCGGTGTAGACGCCATTCGAGGTGATGGAGCCGGGCCCGGAGACCAACGCGAATTGATAGGGGACGCTGCCGTTCTGTCCTGCAAATGTGTAGCTTTGGCCGGAGCTGGCCGGAATGGTGATGGAGCCGGGGAAGATAGAGACGGCGATTGTGACTGTGGTAGTGACCGTCGCAGTGGCGCGAGTGCCCGCGGCATCGGTGACCGTAACGGTGGCGCTCCCCGCAGTTGGCGGAGCGGTGTAGACGCCCGTGGCCGTCACGCTTCCCGAACCAGCCGAGACGGCATAGGCATATGGTGACGTACCGCCCGCCGCGACCAGCGCGACGGTGGTGTTGGCGGCTATGCTGGCGGAAGCTGGCGAAAGCGTGAGCGATTGTGCGCCGCCGCCACTTCCACTGCTGCTACTGCCACCACCATTTCCCCCGCCACCGCAGCCCGATATGACGAAAACCAGCAGAAGCACCGACGCGATGCCGATTGACCGATGACTACTCATTCGCGTGATGCCTTTGGTTATTCGTGCTGTCACATCATTCCACGAAATCCAGTTCCCTTGATTGAATCTCTCCGGCCGTCGCTCCAATATCCGACCCTCGCTACCAGGAGAGGCCCCCATGCTGCGCTCGTCACACTTCCGCAATGCAACGTTCATCGCCATCGTTGCGTCCTTCGCGCTCGCCGCGTGTTCGAAAGGGGTCACGCCTCCGCCGAAAATCGACGATGGGGAGCCTGCGCCCGCGCCGCAAGCCGCGCCCGCGCCGCCGCCGAAGCCGGCGAACGCCAAGTCATTCATGATCGGCGAGCTCTCCGCCGTGGCGCTGCGTGACGGCTACCTCGAATTCCCCAACGACAACAAGATCTTCGGCGTGGGGCATACGCCCGAGGAAGTGAACGCACTGCTGGCGCCGGCTGGCCTTCCCACGGACAAATTGCAGCTCAGTCTCCAGCCGTTGCTGGTGACCATGAAAGATCACGTGCTGCTGTTCGACACCGGCGCCGGCGGAAGCTTTGGACCCACCTCGGGCCACATCGCGGACGGGTTCACGGAAGCGGGCGTCGATCCGAAGAACGTCACGGACATCTTCATCTCGCACGTGCATGGCGATCATGTGGGCGGTCTGGTCAACGCCGACGGTGCGCTGAATTTTCCGAACGCGACCATCCACATTTCGAAGCCCGAGTGGAAGTTCCTGACCACCGTGAGCATGGATATCGCGAAGCAGTTAGGCCTTGGAAATCGTGACGCCATGGTCGCGGCGATGAAGCCCAAGGTCGATGCGTTCGCGCCGGGATCGCAGATCGTTCAGGGCACCGTGAAGGCGGTCGACATCAAGGGTCACACGCCGGGGCATTCCGGCTACCTGATCACCTCCGGCCCGGAATCACTGCTCTATGTCGGGGACTCCGTGCACCACTACGTCATCTCGGTGCAGAAGCCCGATTGGCCGATGGCCTTCGACAGCGATCAGACGATTGGCGCCAAGAGTCGTGCCGCGTTGATCGCGGACTCGGCCGCCAAAGGCCAGCGCATCTTCGCCGTTCACTTCCCGTTCCCCGGCATCGGGAAGTTCGAGAAGCAGGGCGACGGGTACGTATGGGTTGGGGAGTGACGGATGCGTTTATTTTAGCTGCACTGCTCCTCACCGGAATTGCAGTAGCGGACGAAGCAGATACCAACACCACTTCGCAAGGTCTCGAAGTGGTGTTGGTCACCGGGGAGCAACCGGGGCCGGCGCTCTGGAAGGTGTCTTCGCGCGATCATGTGTTGTGGATTCTCGGCGAGGTTGCCCCGCAACCTGACAGCATGAAATGGCGGTCGAAGAGGTTCGAGGGCCTGCTGGCGAAGTCGCAGGAAGTGATTCTCGATTTCTCGGGCGTCATGTGGCCTAACAAGCAGCAGGACGAAGCGGAGACGAGGGTACGCAGGCTTCCGGGCGGGCAGACTCTGAAAGATGTCGTTCCGGCCGGGTTGTATGCGCGCGTCGAGGCCGCCAGGAAACAATACGGCACTCCCAAACAGATCGAAGAGCTGCGCCCCTTCTACGCGGCGCGGCGCATCTTGCTGAGCGCGCTCAGGACGATGGACATGGAGAAGAGATTCAGTGCGACGTTCGCGGTTAAGAAGCTCGCGCGCCGGGCGAACGTCTGGGTTACGTCACTGCAAACGCCGGGGCAGACCCACGAAGAGCATCTGAACAACGTCGAGCACGGCTCAACTTTGCCTTGTCTGGAGATGCTGGTGGAGATGGTCGAGGACGGTGGCACAGGATTGCGCCGCCTCGCAAATGCCTGGGCGGTGGGCGACATCGACGCATTGCGGCAGCTCGTGCCGGTGTACGCGTTGCAACCCGACCACCACGAGAACAAATGTTCGGTTGCGTTGTACGGCGGTGAACAACGTGCGAACGAGTTCGTCGCCAGGCGCACCGAGGCGTGGCTGGGCGCGGCGGAGCGCGCACTGAAGGAAAACAAGAGCACGATGGCCGTCGTGCAAATGGCGGAACTTTTTTCGCCAGATGGGTATCTCGCCGGCTTGCGTGCCCGCGGGTACCAAGTGGTGGAGCCGAACTAGCGCGAGAGCCCGTCGACGAACTTCTCGATGGCTTCCAGCACTTCGTGCTGGTTCGACTGGAAAATGTAGTGTGTGGCGTTCTGCAGCTCCAGCACCTGTCCCTTCATGACGTTGTGTTTGAATAGCTCGATGCTCGCGCGCTTCATCGCGTCCGTGATGAGTGCGCGTTCGGCTAGGGTCGCCATCATCTCCTTGTCGTTTGCGTCGTACCAGGGTTGCAGCGGTTTGTTTGGGTCTTCGAACGCATAAATCGCCAGCGCCGGAATTTTCAGCGCGCGATAGTCGGGTGACTCAATCGCCGCGATGATCGCCTGCTGCGCGCGCCCGTCGATGTTGGGAATTCCCGCACGAGAAGGATCATTGACACGCCGAAAAGCGATGAGTTCTCCCTCCGGAAGCCGATCGTGCCCGCGTTCGAGCAGCATCTTCGTCATCGCTTCGAAGCTCAGCAGCGTCTGCGGCGGGATCGGTGGTTCCAGCGGCAGGAATCGGGCGAGTTCACGCAGACGCGCCGAGGCCGGCGCCTTGCGGTCGCCCGAACGATCGTAAGCGGCATCCAGATAGATGAGCCCGTCGAAGCGCTCAGGGTGATGACCGCCCAGCCACGTGAGCTCTTCGCCTGCAATGGAATGACCCACGAGCACTACTTTCTTCAGGCCCATCGCATCCATTACCCGCAAAAGGTCTTGCCCGAGCCGCGGTGTATCGAAGCCGAAATCAGGTTTGCTCGAGCCACCCGTGCCCCGTCGCGTAATCGCGATCAGGCGGTGCTGTCGCGCGAGCAGCGGCGCAAGGTCGTCGTACGAGTGCGCCGTTGCTCCGAGACCGGGTAGCAGCACGAGCGGTGAACCCTGGCCGCCGAAATCCAGCACCTCGAGCTGCACGCCTTCATCAACGGTCACTGACGATGGCTCGTGCGGCGCGGCATCTCGCCAGCGCGCCTGCTGGAAACGGTTGCCATCGTTCGTAGGCAGCGGGCAGGTCTCAGCGCTATCGCCCAGGACACCAGGCAGTGTCAGCGACTTGTCCAGAAAGCCCGCGGCCTCCCACGCAGTCACGATGATGATGTCGTGCTTCGCGAGGCGCGGCGAGTCAATGGCGAGCTTCACGCGCTGGCTGTAAAGCTGTCGTGCCCAGTTGGGCGTGAAGTCGACGGGACCGTAGACGCGGCTCGCGGAAATTTGGTTCAACTCCGCACTGATCTGCGTCGGGTGCATGATCGCACTGAAGCAATCGACGTCGACGCGATTGCCCGGCTCGTCCACCCAGGCACCGCACCATCCAAGACCCGGCAGTGCGTGGTACTTCCCGTCCGTGGGAACCCGGTACTCGCGCGGCTTGAGCAGTGTCAACGAGTAGGTGAGCTGTAGTTGGGCCTGCACGCTTTTGAGTTTTCGCAGCGTGCTCTCCGGCAGCATCCAGTCGTGCACCAGCGCTCCACCGCCGCGGTCGTCGGTGATGAACTTGGCGGGTCGAAGCGATTCGAGCGGCGCGCCACCAGCCGAAAAGTCTGCCTTCACGTAGTTGAGCTTCACGCGCCAGTCGAGCGGTAGCCCGCGCGTTTCGATTGCAGTGACGAATGCCACGGAGTTCGGCCCGGCATCGCGCAGTCGCTCGTCGTTCCACATCCGCAGGCCATTACCGGCGGCAACGAACGCCGCATCGTTCGATAGATTGGAGCGCGTTGCGGCGGGAAAACAGGCACGCGTGCTGCGCAAGGCAATGCGCGCCATGTCGGCGGGTGGCGCCGGGCCGAGCGCTGCCTGTAATGCAAACGTGGATTTCCACGGCATCAAAGCCATCGGCAGCACCACCAAGAACACCATGGCGCAGACGGTGATAGCCATCAGGACGCGCGCCAGCGTGAGGCGTCGGCGCCAGTACACCAGCCAAAACCCGAGCAAGAGGAGCGCAAGTGACGCCAGCCTGGCGGGAGCCGTGGCCACCCATGCCATGCCGGAGGTGAGCAGCGCGTCGAAGATGCTGAGATCGAACGGGCCGGGCGGGCGTACGAACGGAGTCGGAATCACGATCACACACACGAAAACGGCGAACAACACGCCGAACCCCTGAACGAATGTGCGCGTGATGATGGCGGCGAACATCAGGATCGGCAGAAGGAACAGTAGTACCTGGTCCGACAACAACACTGCGTCCAACAAGGTTGCCGACACGGGAAAGCCGAGACTCACATCGGCGATGCAGGTGCCGATGGCCCGAGGTAGATAGCTCGCCGCCAGCACGAGCGTGAACTTCGCGCCCAGCAACTCGCGCTTGCGCACCGGCCGGCACAGCCAGTCCTCGGTGAGACCGGCGGGCGAATCGACTTGAAACACCGAAATGATCAGTGCGACCATGGCCACGAGGAGCACCGACGGGCCCCATGTCGACCATATCGGCAGCAGGTCCAGGCGCACGATGACCGCGTCGCCGAGAAAGAGCAGGGCAGTGACCGCCACCAGTAGCAAGAGACTCCGCACATCCTTTTTCAGGATGGCGCCCAGGATCTGGAAGTTCATCGCTTGAGATTCCGTTTGCGGTGCTGCATGAGTGAGTTCGCAATCGCCCGCAGCGCCATGGGTTCACATTCCATTCGCACGGCGCCGAAGCGCTCCGTCAGCTGCTGATAGAGCGCGTCGTCGTCCCGGTAGTTGGACGCGATGAAACGCAGGCGGTGGCCGTCCGTGGCCGGCAGCAGCCAGTCGTCGGGCAGCGGGTGCGTCGGTTCCTTCGCCGCCGAGAGCGTCACCGACACTTCACGGAAGCGCATCCGCAGGTCGTCGATGGCTTCCTGCAGCAACAATCGGCCGTTCTGCATGAACGCCACGTGCGTGGTGAAGCTTTCGATCTCCGCAAGCTCGTGCGAGGAAATCAGGATTGTGGTGTCGGCCGCCTGCTGCAGCAGGCCGTTCACCACCTCGTCGCGAACCAGCGTGTCGAGGCCGCTTAGCGGTTCATCCAACACCAGTAGCTTGGGACGGAACGCCAGTGCGCCCACCAAAAGCGTCTTCATGCGCATGCCGTGCGAGAGGTGCCTGATCTTGCGGGAGGGCGGCAGGTCGAACTGCGTCGTCAGCTCCTTCTCGAGGTTTGTGTCCCAGGAAGGATAGAGGCATTGCAGGTAGCTGAAATACTGAGCGAGCGTCAGGCCTTCGGGCAGCTTCTGGCCCTCCGATACATAACCAATCCGCTCGAAATTCGTAGGTTGGAGCTGGCGCGATGGCGTGCCGAGTACGCTGATGTCGCCGCGATCGGGACGCAGGATGTTCATCAACATGCGGATGGTCGTGGTCTTCCCAGCGCCGTTGGCGCCGATCAGCGCGAACACCGAACCTTCCGGGATCTGCAGGCTCAGGTCCTCGATGGCCTCGAAACGACCGAAGCGTTTGCCGACGTGGCGGGTCTCAATGACCAGTGGCCCATCACTCATTGACGACGCCCTTCAGACCGCGAAGATCGGTCCAGGTGTCCGCCACCGCCTGCTGCACTTCGTTGAGGCCAGCGCCCACGCGCATGGCTTCCACCACCAGTTTTTCCACCTCATCTTCGAGCAGGCGCTTGCGGTCGCCGGCGCGAGCTTTCGGTGGCTGCGCGACCAGCGTTCCCACGCCGGGCTGCATCGTCAGCCAGCGTTCCTGGATGAGGTGCTGAACGACTTTGTGAGCGGTATTCGGATGGATCTTGAGATCCAGCGCCAGCGTGCGCACGGAGGGGAAGGGTTCGCCAGCCTTTAATTCACCGGCGAGGATGGACTTGGTGGCGGCGAAGCACACTTGGTCGAAGATGGACTCGCCAGGATTGAATTTGATCTTGAAAGGAACCATGGCCGCTTCCCCGCCTTGCTTCGAGTTGTCACAAGTGTCACATAACGACTGTGACACAGGTAATGCGCGCGTGCAACACCAATCCGTTGACTGGTATATCCTCTCGATATGATCAAATCGCTACGAAACTCCACCGTTGGCCTGGCAACGGCATTCTTGTTAGTCGTGATGGTCCCGCTGGCCGCGAAGGACGCTAGTACAAGGATTCCCGCCGACCTCGCGGCGCGCGTTCATGCTTACGATGAAGCTCAGGTTAAGGGCGACAAGACGGCGCTCGAGGATCTGGTCGCCGAAGACTACGTTCTGATCAACAGCAGCGGGCAGCGGCAGACGAAGGCGGACCTGATTCGGGACTACACGAAGCCCGGATTCAAACTCGAGCCTTTCAGTATCGAAGAACCAGTTGAGGTCGTCTGGAGCAACGGCGCGGTGATGGGCGGCGTTGCGCGCATTCGTGGCGTGGATGACGGGCAGTCGTACGATGTGCGGCTGCGCTTCAGTGACATCTGGGCGAAGCATGCCGGAAAATGGCGCGTCATCTACACGCACGTCAATCGCGCCTGATGAAATAGTCGCTGCCTGCGACGATGCCCGCGGATTTGCCAACTGGCATTGGCGCGCACAATAATTCCGCGCATGCGCATCGCCACCTTTTTCATGTTCGCCGGGCAGGCCGAAGAAGCGCTCCGGTTCTACGTAAACCTGTTGCCGAACTCGTCCCTCGAATCGCTCGAAAAATTCGGTGCGAACGAGCAGGGTGCTGAAGGCAGCGTCAAGGGCGCCACGGCCATCATCGCCGGCACGCGCTGCCGGTTCTTCGACAGCCCGGTGAAGCATGCCTTTGGATTCACGCCGGCGATTTCGTTGTTCGTCGATTGCGATTCGAAAGAGCAGCTCGAGCAGTTCGCCGGCGCGCTCATTGACGGCGGGCACTACTTCATGGGCCCGGCTAACTATGGATTCAGCCAATGGTTCTGCTGGCTGCAGGATCGCTGGGGAATATCCTGGCAGTTCAACCTTCCCTAGGCTTCACAGGCTTCCGAGCCGCACGCGCCGTCGCCAGCCTAATAACTCGATGAACTCGCCGAACACGCGTTGACTCAGGGTCAGTGCGTGCGGGCCGTGGCTGTGAGTGTCACGCAGGATGTGCTCGAGATGATGCGCGGGGCCGGCGCTTTCCGCCTCGGCGCGATACAAAGGCACGCGCAGCCAGCTTTGGATCAGATGCTCGTTCGCTTCGAGGTGAAACTGCAGGCCATAGGCGTGGCTCCCGAACCGGAACGCCTGGTTAGGGCAGGTTGGTGTGCTCGCCAGGTGCACGGCGCCCGGCGGCAGGTCGAACGTGTAGGCATGCCACTGGAACACGTGCTGGTTGCCGTCGAGATGACGGCATAGCGGATCGCCGCCAGCGGCGGCCGTGGGGTGCACGCGATACCAACCGATTTCGCGCACGCTGTTGGGTCGCACATTGGCGCCGAGCGCCGCCGCCAGCAGTTGGGCGCCTAAGCAGATGCCGAGAATGGGAATGCCGCGGGCCAGCGCCTCCTGGATGGCGGTGATCTCGGTGGTTAGATGCGGAAAGCGATCGGCCTGGTCGACGTTCATTGGCCCACCCAGCACGATGAGCCCGTTGTAGCGGCTGACGTCCGGACGCTGATCGGGCTGGCGCGCGAAGTTGATGTAACGGATGCGGAAGCCGGCGCGCCGAAGCATCGGATCGAAGATACCCAGCGGTTCGCGGGGCGAGTGTTGAAAGACGACGAGCTTGCGCATGGGGCGCGCAAATTGTGCCGCTTTGCCGGTATAAAAGGTATGTGAACCCGAGCCAGGACCCCGAACTGTTGCGCCGCCTGTTGCGCGCGAAAGACCGCATGGATGTCGCCTCGCATGAGGACTGGCCGGTCGTGCGCCTGGCGCGCGTGAGCCGCGTCTCGCCGGCGCACTTCGCGCGCTCGTTCCGCGATGCCTTCGGCGTTCCGCCGCATCGCTACCTGCTCACGCGACGCATCGAACGCGCCAAGTCACTGCTGCGTGACACGGACCAGTCCATCACCGACATCGCGTTCCAGACTGGCTGGAAAAGCCTGGGTACGTTCGGGCGAATTTTTCGCGACGTCACCGGGATGAGCCCGGGAACCCTGCGCGCGCGCGAACAGGCTGCCGCGCACGCACTCGAGCAAGTGCCCGCCTGCTATCTCATCGCCGCCCACCGGCCCGACCTCAAGACCGCAGTTTTGGAGAAGCGGCGGCGCGAAGGGCTCGGCAAGAATAGGCGCACCAAGTAAGGAGGTCCCATGAGTCAAGGTGTCGGCGTTGTTGGTCTGTACGTTCGCGATCAGGAAGAAGCGAAACAGTTTTATGTCGAGAAGCTCGGCTTTCGCGTCCACACGGATGCGAAGAACGGCGATTATCGCTGGCTCACGGTGCAGCACCCCGAGCAGCCGTCCTTTCAGCTCGGGCTGTACGCGCCCGGACCGCCGGTGCTCGATGCGGCCACCGCGCAGACGCTGCGCGAAATCGTCGCCAAAGGCGCCATGCCGCCGATGGTTCTGGTCGTCGATGACTGCCGCGAAGCATACAAGCGCATGCACGAGCTTGGCGTCGAGTTCACGCAGGAGCCGGTGACCCGCTACGGCAGCACCGATGCCAGCTTCCGCGATCCGTCCGGCAACGGCTGGAAGATGATCGAGGCGCGGAAGTCATGAGCATCAGGCAGTTCCACCGCTCGACGTCTATCGTCTTCACGCTGACGGTCATCGCCAACTTCGTCGTCATGTCGCAGGGCACGCCACCTGCCTGGGTGACGTATTCGCCGCTGCTGCCGCTCGGCCTGTTGCTGCTCACCGGCCTGTATCTTTTCGTGTTGCCATATCTCACCAGGAAGCACGGCCCGGCTTCGGGACGATTGCGCGACGACTCTTCGCAGAGGCGCGCGCGCGCGGTAGTCTCCTCGCAAACGAGGGGAGAATCATGAACGCCACCGCTGCATCGACCACGCCGTCTAACTACGGAAACCCCGCGGTCCGCGGCATTCTGCTCGGCGGATTCTTCGCCGGGCTCGCGGACTTCATCTACCCGACGGTCAAGACCTTGATGGCCGGCAACCCGTGGACGCAGCCGTGGAGGGGAGTTGCCAGCGGTTTGCTGGGGCAGGCCGCGCAGGACGGTGGTGTTGAAATCGCCTTGCTGGGCGCCGCGCTTCACTGGTTCATCTGCATCAGCGCCGCCGCCATTCTCTATCTGGTCGTAAGCCGCGTGAAGTGGTTGCCGCGCCAGTGGTACGCGCTCGCGGTCATCCACGGCATCGCGGTTCTGCTGGTCATGAACTACGTGATCCTGCCGCTCTCGGTCATCGGCCACGGCATCTACAAAGTCGAGAACCTGCACATCCACGCCTTCTGGCACATCCTGCTCGTGGGCCTGCCGACCGGGTTTTTCGTTTCGCGGGCGCTCAGACGATCTTCGACGAGCTGACGCGAGCCGCGCCGGAACTATCGGCGCTGAAGTCGGGTCGGAACCACATCGCGCTCAGGGGAGACCGTTGTGGCCAGGCGTATCTTCGTTTCCGTCGTGGTCTTGTTTGCCGGCATTGCCGCCGCGGAGGAGATCCCCAACCGGCTCATCGATTATCGCGCGTTCGAGAGCCAGGTCGCGACGGTGGGTGATCTGCGGCAGAAGAGGCGCGTCACCGAACAGGCGTTCATCCGCATGGCTGCCGAACCGTCCACGGTCATTCTCGATGCGCGCAGCCATGAGAAATTCGAGCTATTGCACGTCAAGGGCGCCAGGAATCTGAGCCTGCCGGACATCACCGCGGCGGAGCTCGCGAAGATCATTCCTTCGAAGACCACGCGCATCCTCATCTACTGCAACAACAACTTCCTGAACGAGCCGCAGGCGTTCCCGGCCAAACTACCGAGCGCCTCGCTGAACATCCACACGGTCAATGTTCTGTACGCCTACGGCTACGCCAATGTCTACGAACTCGGGCCGCTGCTCGATATCCGCACGGCCCGCATCGAATTTGCCGGCAGCCGAACCCTGCAACCCTGATGTGAGCGGCGGCGCCAACGCGAATCTCGCGCCTCAGGCCGTCACCTGACCGACGACTTTGCGTACCCACGGCGCCACCAGAGTCACGGTGGGAAATGCCACCGGCCACGTCATCACGCAGCTCTTGAGCCACTGCGCGAGAAATCCCTGGTGCAGTCCCTGCGTGGTCAGCAGCACGAACGCCGATACGATGCCAACCATGACGGATGAGAGCAGGGCGCCGAAGACCAGCGGTGCGAAGCGAACGGGAATACGCATTTCATTCTCCTGTAGATAGTTTGCTGACCAGAAGCGCGGCCAGGTAGAGGCCAAGTCCGAAAACAACATGGGTGGCGAGACTCTGCAGCCGGGCGGCGCCCGGGTGCAGTGTGCGGCTGGCGGCGAAGCCCGCACCCATGGCGGGCTGCATGACGAGGAACGGCGCGGCCACGGTGACCGTGCCGATGAGCAATGCGGGCACGGCGGTCGGTTCGTGAATCCACGTCGCTCCGCACGCTGCCGGCAGGATCGAAGCGAACCCGACGCCGATCATGTAGTGCACCGACCATCCAATCGCGCGCTCGCCATTCACTGGCGCGGCGGCCGCGATTGAATCGTGGCGCAGCCGTCCATGCGCCAGGTGAGCAATCCAGCGGCCGATGTAGCCGTAGTTAGGCAGCGGCACGCCGAGCAGTCGCCGCCGCGCGATGGCCCACAGATCCGTGAACGCCGTGGCGCCAATGCCGATCAGAACAATGTTGGTCAGGTCTCTCATGAGGTGTAGAGTGCCACTTCAAGTCAACTTGAGGTCAAGTGATGCCGGACCTGGATATCAACCAAGTGGCGAAACGGACCGGCGTTCCAGCCTCGACGCTGCGCTTCTACGAGGAAAAGGGCCTGGTGAGCCCGGTCGGCAGGCGAGGCCTGCGCCGTTTGTTCGATCCCAGCGTGCTGGAACGGCTGGCGCTCATCGCGCTCGGCCGGTCCGCGGGTTTCTCACTCGATGAAATCGCGCACATGTTCGCGGCGGACGGTCGGCCGACGATCGACCGCCGCGTGCTCGCGGGCAAGGCGGACGAGCTGGACGCCACCATCCGGAAGATGAGCGCCATGCGCGACGGACTGCGGCACGCCGCGGCATGCCCGGCGCCGAGCCATCTGGAATGTCCGACGTTCCGCCGCCTCGTCGGGATCGCAGCCAACAGCAAACGCGAGCGCCACCGCCGCTGATCAATGGTTTTTCGGGCGGTCCTCGAGGCGCGTGAACGGCGTCAGCGGCAGGCCGGGATGATCGTATTTGCCCTGGTCGGTCACGTGGGTTACGCCATGAACTTCGGCCCAACGCTGGGCATCGTCGGTGCTGCGCGCGATGACCAGCACGCGCCGATGGCCCAGGTCGCCGAAGTTACGCGCGGCATATTTCGTGTGGTAGTCATCCACCTTCGAATGCTCGAGCACGATGCCATCCACGAATTGTTCGCCTTCGAAACCGAGCGCATCGCCGCGGTCCCAGATGTTGTTGTTGATGATGATGAACTTCGGATTGATGGCGCGGCGGCTCGCGTCCATGCGCCGCACGAGATCGATGCATCCCAGCGTCCACGCGTCCTGCTCGGCGCGATCCCAGGTTTGCCACTGTGCCAACTTTGACCACAGGCGCGCACCGACCACGTCGAGGAACACGCCATCTACCTTGTCTTCGCGCATCAGTCGCTCGACGTATGCCACCACGCGATTGGACCACTCCGATCCGACGCGAATATCCGCCATGTGCGTGTCGTGGAAATTGATGCGGGCTCCATAGACCGGCCATGGCCATAGCGGCACACCACGGGCATCGCTGCCGTACAAGCCGACGGCGCGCACCGCGGCCTTGCAGGGCACGTGGTCGTTCACCTCGATCGGATTGATGTAGGCAAGAACCTCGGCGCCGGCGACCCGCGCTGCGGAGAACCGCGGGTCGTAGCGGTTGCAGTGGCCAGCGACCACGATGGCGGTCGGGTGTTCGTACGCCTCGAAGTTGGCGAAGCTGTCGTTGTAGAACAAGCCCAGTGGATTGGCGCCCGGCGGTGCTGCCATCGCCGGGTTCGTCGCCACCCCGAAGGCCGCCAGCAGCGCTGCGATCAAGCGGGTTCCATCGCGGACGCCAGCTCGGCCCATCAGTGCGCGGCGCGCTCACCGCTCGCCGGAGTCTCGGTGTGCATCACGCACTTCCAGCCGTCGGGCAGCTTGACCCACGTCGAGGTGTCATTCATTTCCTGTACGGTGTGCTTGCCGTCGCCGCGTGGAGCCATCTCCTGCTTGACGTGGTAAGTAACCACGGCAGTCGAGTCGTTCGGAAATACGACATCCATCTTGCTGAGTTCGAACGACGTCAGCACCATCGGTCCCTTTTCCGCCATCTTGCGGTAGCTAGCGTGGTCGAACTTCATCGCGCCGTGCTCGCCCACCATCAGCGAAGGCTGGTTGAGCATCTCGACCGCGGT
>JBDTSV010000116.1:0-12992 GCA_039930985.1 Pseudomonadota bacterium | reverse complement strand
GCGTGGTAGTTCATCTCGAGGTTTTCGAGATTGATGACGCCGGACTCGGTCTGCTGGCGGATGACGCTTGCCTTGAGACGGTAGCGTTCGCGGCCGTCGTATCCGGTTTCGATGACCTCGGCATCGCGCGCCGCGTAGCCGGGATCGACCAGTGCGGCGTTCGCGACGTCGGTACTGCTGTCGTCGTGGCCGCCACGGCCGATGAGATAGGCCACCGCGATCACCGCGATCACCGCGACGTAGGCGAGGATGCGCGGCCAGCGCTTCACGCGGAAACCTTGTGTGCCGCGACCAGCCAGTCGCATACCTCGCGCACCGCGCCATGTCCGCCCGGCCGCGTCGTCACGAGGTCCGCGGCGGCGAGTGCGTCGGGATGAGCGTCCGCCACGGCGATTCCCAAGCCGGCGGCGGCGAGAATCGGCGCGTCCGGGGTGTCGTCGCCTACGCAGGCGCAATCCTCGATCGACAGGCGGCGTGACTTGGCGAGCTTGCGCAGGGCCACGAGTTTGTCTGCGGCGCCCTGGATCACGTGGCGGATGCCGAGCTCGCGCGCGCGCCGCGACACCGCCGCGGATTTGCGCCCCGAGAGAATGGCCACGGCCACACCGATGTTTGCGACCTGCTTGATGCCGTAACCGTCGCGCACGTGAAAGGCCTTGAGCAGTTCGCCCTTGGCCCCGTAGAACAATCGTCCGTCAGTGAGCACGCCGTCGACATCGAGCACCAGCAGCCGCACCCGACGCAGCGCCGCCTGAAACCCGCTGACGCCCGTCACAGCACGCCAGCGCGCAACAGATCGTGGACGTTGAGCGCGCCCACGAGCGCGCCTTGGTCATCGGTGACGGGCAGGGCGGTAATGCGATATTTCTCCATGAGATGCGCCGCTTCGGCGGCGAGCTCAGTGGCTTTCACCGATTTGCCCGGCGACGTCATCACCTCACGCATGCGGGTCTTGCGCACATCGGATTCCCGATCGAGAGCGCGGCGCAGATCGCCGTCGGTGAATACGCCGAGCATGCGGCCGGCGTCGGCGACCACGCACATGCCGAGACCTTTTTTCGACATCACCACCAGCCCTTCGGCAAGCGAGGCCGTGGATGCGACGATGGGCAGGTCGTCGCCGGTGCGCATCACGTCGCCGACGTGCAGCAGCAGCTTGCGGCCGAGCGTGCCGCCCGGATGCGAGCGCGCGAAATCCTGCGAGGTGAAACCGCGCGCTTCGAGCAGCGCAACGGCCAGCGCATCGCCGAGGGCAAGCGTGGCGGTGGTGCTGGCAGTCGGTGCGAGATTGAGCGGGCAGGCTTCCTCGGCAACGCTCACGTCGAGATGAACGCCGGCCGCACGCGCAAGGTTCGATTTTGCGTTGCCGGTGACCGCGATGATGGGCACCCCGAGGCGCGAGAGGTGCGGGATCAGCAGAAGTACCTCGGGGGTTTCACCAGAATTGGAGATGGCCAGCAGGACGTCATCGCGGGTGATCATGCCGATATCGCCGTGACTGGCCTCGGCGGCATGCAGGAAGAAAGAGGGCGTTCCGGTGGAGGCAAGCGTAGCGGCGATCTTCCCGGCAATGTGCCCGGATTTGCCCATTCCACTGACGATGACGCGTCCACGGCAGTCGAGGCAGATGGCGCAGGCTCGCACAAAACTGGCGTCGAGCCTCGACACCAGCGCGGCTATCGCCCGGCCTTCGATCTCGAGAGCCCGGCGCCCGGCGGCGATGAGCGCGGCCGGGTCGGTCTTGAGCTGGGCATTCATGCGGGAATCATAACGCTTAAGATCGCGCCATGAACTCCAATGCCATGACCCCCGATCGCGTCGCCGACCTCATCCGTGCCGGCCTGCCCGGTGCGGCGGTCCGCGTCGAATCCGACGACAACACCCACTTCGCCTCGCAGATCGTCGCGGCGCAGTTCGCGGGCCTGAAGCCCATTGCCCGTCATCAGCTCATCTACCAGGCCCTCGGCGGGCTCATGGGGCGGGAAATTCACGCGCTGTCCATCGAGGCGTTGACGCCCGAAGAGTTCCACAAGCGCGGGTAGGAAGGGGGTCAGGCCCCGGTTTTTTCATCGACGGCAAAGTTTTTTGCTAGCGTCGCATTTCAAGAAAAATGGGGTCAGACCCCGGCGAGACAGTACGTGGACAAACTGCAGATCAACGGTGGCATTCCCCTCGAGGGGGAAGTGCGGATATCCGGCGCGAAGAACGCCACATTGCCGATCGTGGCCGGAGCGTTGCTGGCCGACGGACCGGTGACCATACGCAACGTTCCGCATCTGCAGGACGTGACCACGATGATCGAGTTGTTAGGGCGCATGGGCGTCTCGGTCACCATCGACGAGAAAATGCAGATCGAGATCGACGGCACCACCACGCGCGAATGTTTCGCGCCGTACGAGCTGGTGAAGACCATGCGCGCCTCGATCCTGGTGCTGGGTCCGCTGTTGGCGCGCTTCGGCAAGGCCGATGTGTCGCTGCCCGGCGGGTGTGCGATCGGCGCGCGGCCGGTGAACATCCACGTCGCCGGACTGCAGGCCATGGGCGCCGAGATCAATATCGATGGCGGCTACATCCGTGCCCGCGCCGGACGATTGAAGGGCGCCCGGTTGAACCTCGAAACCGTCACCGTCACCGGCACGGAAAATCTCATGATGGCGGCGACGCTGGCCGACGGCGAGACCATCATCGAGAACGCCGCGCGCGAACCGGAGGTGGTCGACCTGGCTAACTTCCTCATCTCCATGGGTGCAAAAATCCGCGGCGCCGGCACCGACAAGATCGCGATCCAGGGCGTCGAAAAACTGCACGGCACGAGCTACGAAGTGCTGCCCGATCGCATCGAAGGTGGCACCTATCTCGTCGCCGGCGCAATCACATCGGGTTTCGTACGTATCAAGAACACTGCCCCGGAACACCTGGACGCGGTCACCGCGAAGCTCATCGAGGCGGGCGCCAAGGTGGGTATCGGCCCCAACTGGATAGAGGTGGACATGCGCAAGAAGCGCCCGAAGTCGGTGGACGTGCGCACCGCCCCGTACCCGGCTTTCCCCACCGACATGCAGGCGCAGTTCGCGGCGCTGAACACGATTGCCGATGGCGTCGGCACCATTGTCGAGACAATTTTTGAAAACCGGTTCATGCACATGCTCGAGATGCGGCGGCTCGGCGCGGAGATCCGCCTCGAAGGCAACACTGCGATCATCAAGGGAGTGCCCAGGCTCACGGCCGCGCCGGTGATGGCCACCGACCTGCGCGCATCGGCCAGCCTTGTCCTGGCGGGCCTGGTTGCCGAAGGGAGGACCGAGATCGAGCGCATTTACCACATAGATCGGGGATACGAAGCACTGGAAGAAAAGCTGGCTCAGATCGGCGCGCAGATTCGCCGCGTCCCAAACTGACCGTTGGCCCGTTCGCGCGGAATCAGCGAAACAGGCCTCATTTCCAGCGTTTCGCGTGCACGCACCATTTGTGATCCAGGTCGCGATCCGGCCGTTCGTGGGGTGGTCCCATGTGCCGGATGTGACTCAGTCCCGTACAGCGGCAACGCGCTGACTTAATACTGGCCCTCATGTCGTTCCCCGGAGACGGGCCATTGAAGCCCGACGTCCGCGAGGAAGAGCCACGTCGCCAACTAGTTCGATGAGAGGTTGAGGGTCCATGCAAGCACGTTCTGAGTTCGGCGCGACAGCGCACAGCGATTCAACCGCGGCCAGGGGCAATCCCGGAGCCGGCTCTTTCAAATCGAAGCGTCCTTTGGCGCTCATCGCCACGCCTGACCTCGAACTGTGGGGCCAACTCGGGCCGATGCTCGAATCCACCTGCTCATTGCGGCACGCGGACAGTCTTGCCACTGCCGCCAACATGCTCAAGCCGGGTACGCGCACCATCCTGATCGCGGATCTGCGCGGCACGAACCCCGAAGACTTCGCGCCGATTACCGCGAGTCCTCACAATCCTGTGGTCATCGCCATCCGCGATGCCGCCTCGGCCGGTACGGTCGACGCCCTGATGCTCGAAGGCGCCATCCAGGCGCTGGTCGACTCACCGGTCGAACCCGCCGCCATGCTGCGCGCGATCAACGATGCGGCTCGCATCTCTTCCACGGCCGACGCACTGAGCGCGGTCACGGCTTCCTCGAGCGACAGTTCGGGTGGCTCGGCGAAGTCTGGCATGTCGATGGGTGTCATCGTCGGGATCGCCGTGGCCGTCATTGCCGCTGCGGGTGGTGGCTGGTACTTCATGTCCAAGGGCTCGTCGGAAGCCACTCCGGCCGCAGGCGCCACTGCCGCCGCGCCCACTGCATCGACTTCGGCGTCGGGAAAACCCGCATCGCCGACTGCGTCCGCTCCGGCCGCCTCGCTCGACGAAGTGCTCGAAAAGGCGCGCCTCGCCATGGACGAGCGCCGCTACATCGAGCCCGCCAAGAACAACGCTCTTGAACACTTCCGCACCGTGCTGCAACTCGAGCCGAACAATGCCGAAGCCACCGAAGGCCTGAAGCGTCTCGGCGGATTGCTGATCGCTCGCGCCCGCACCGCGCTCGATGAGCGTCGCTTCGACAACGCGCTCGCCGAGCTCGAAGCCGCGCGCAGCATCGATCCGAAGGATCAGCGACTGGTGGAAGTCGACGCGCGCCTCGATTCCATGCGCGCCCAGACCGCGCTGGCGCAGATCCAGGCGACGCTTGCCGCTCAGAATTTCGACCGCGCGCAGACGCTGCTCGAGGCGGCGCAGAAAGATGCGCTGCTGCCGCCGGCGCAGATCGCGCAGCTGTCCAAGGAGCTCGACAACAAACGCCGTTCGGTGGTCGTGGGACGATTGGTCGCGGCCGCCGAAGCGCGCCTGGCGAACGGTCGCCTGGTGACGCCGAATGACGAGTCCGCGAAAGATGCCATTGCTTCGTTGCGCGAGGCTGGCGCCTCGGCGGAACTGGTCTCGCGACTCAACAATGATCTGAATCAGCGTCTGCTGAATGCCGCTCGTGATGCCGCCTCCAAGGGTGACCAGGCGGGCATGCAGGCCATGATCGCCGCGGCGCGCGACAACGGCGTCTCGGCTTCGGCTCTCAACGCCGCGCAGCGCGACATGACCGCCGCCGCGCAGAAGCAACAGCGCACCAATGAAGACCTCGCGCGTTTCGCCAAGGCAGCCCAGGATCGCCTCGCGAGCGGCAATCTGCTGAATCCCGCCAATGACTCGGCGGTCTCCAATGCCGAACGCCTGCGATTGCTCGACGTGCGCAGCCCGGTCACGCAGCAGGTGGTGCGTGATGTGCGCGCCCGTCTCATTTCCGAAGCCCGTTCGCGCCTGACGGCGGGTCGCCCGACCGATGCTGCCGCGCTGCTCGATGCTGCCGAAAGCCTTGGCGGCGACGCCGATCTCGGCGACCTGCGCTCCGCGCTGGCCAACGCACAGCAGGCCGCCGCCACCGCGGCCGCCGCGCCCAAACTACCGCCGCTCAAGATGACGCGGCCGCCGAAGCCGAAGTATCCGGCGTCCGCCAAGGGCGTCGAGGGCTGGGTGCGGGTCGAGTTCTACGTGACGCCGGAAGGCCGCACGGAACGTGTGCGCGTGCTCTCCAGCGAACCGGCGGGCCTGTTCGATTCAGCGGCTATCGCGGCGATGGAGGGCGCCCGGTTCGAAGAATTCGAATCGGCTGATGCGCGTCTCGCGGTTCAGCGCATTGTGTTTAAGCCGGAGTGATGGAGGGTGAGCTCTGTGAGTAAAGAGAAAGTGAAAGTGGCCAAGAAATTTTCGTCACGCATGCAGGGCGCTCGCGCCGTCTGGGTCGCGGTGGGCATTCTCGCCCTCGCGTTCCTGGTAGGCGTGCTCGCACCGGCCTGGTACTTCGCCGGTCGACTGGTGGAAAACAACACCGCGGTTCGCGCCATTGGCGAATTGCAGCAGCAGCCCTCGCGAATGCAGGCGGCGCTCAACTCGATCCAGGATCGACTGCGCGCACGTGGTTTCGTGCGTGACTCCATCGAGCAGCTGAAGCGCGCCACCTCACAATTCGAAACCTCGACCGCCAATCTCAAGGGCGGCGGCGGTGTCAGCGTCGGCGGCTTCGGCAGCGACGATGACGTGCAGGCCACGATCACCGAAATGACGCAGGCCTGGAAGAAATACCAGCCCGCGCTCGCTCCGGTCGCGAACTTCACCTCGATACCGTATTCGGACAGCGAGCGTGAAGGCACCCAGCTCAACATGGATGGTCGCGAGCTGCAGAAGGCCGTGACCGACGCCTCGACTCAGGCGCGTGTCTATACCCCGGTGCTCGAGAAAAACCTCGCGCAGATCATTGCCGGCCTGCAAAGTTCTTCCGACGCGCTGGCCACGGCCCTGCGTTCGGTGGTGCTCATCGGCGTAGGCCTCGCGGCCGCATTGGCCGCGCTGGTCGGTTACCTCTCGCTGGCGCGCGGCAAACAGGCCGCGGCCGCGCTGGCTGCCCGCCAGCAGACGGAAGACATTCTGCGCACCGTGCGCGAAGGTCTCTTCCTGCTCGACGCCGATCTCAAGATTGGCGAGATTCACTCCGACGCGACCGGCTCGTTGTTCCAACGCGAATCGATCGCCGGCATCACTTTCGAAGACCTGCTGCGCAACCTGGTATCGCCGAAAACGCTGACGATCGCTTCCAAGTTCGTCAAGGTCCTGTGGAGCGAGCGCACCAAGGAAAATCTGATTCGGTCGATCAATCCGCTCAACGAAGTGGAAGTGACCACCGGTGGCGATGGCAAGCAGGACAAGGGCGAGACCCGCTACCTCGAGTTCAACTTCCACCGCGTGCGTCGCGATGGCGCGATCACGCACGTGCTGGTGTCGGTCGCCGACGTGACGGCTCGTGTGGCCCTCGCGGCGCAGCTCAAGGGTGCCCAGGATTCGGCACAGACGCAGATGGACGCGTTCCTCTCGATCCTGCACGTCGATCCGAACCAGCTCAGCTCGTTCCTCGACGACTCGGATGTCGCGTTCAAGATGATCAACGCCACGCTGCGTGACCCGGCGCGCGACAGCGCCTCGTTCCGCCGCAAGATCGACGGCCTGTTCCGCCAGATTCACAGCATCAAGGGTGAAGCCTCGGCCATCGGCCTGGGTTCGATGGAACAGCGCTCGCACGCCCTCGAGAGCGATCTCGCCGCGCTGCGTGAACGCACCGACCTCACCGGTGACGACTTCCTGCCGCTGCTCACCAAGTTCGATGACCTCGTTTCGCACTCGCAGTCGGTGCGCGAGATGGTCGTCAAGCTCGCGAGCTTCCGCGACAGCTTCGCGCCGAAGGCCGACCACGCGCCCGCGACCGGTGTCAGCTCCTCGCATGCGTCCACTGGCGACACGACCACGCGCGGCAAGGCAATCGACGCCGACTCGGTGGCCGCCGAAGCAACGTTGCAGCGTTCGGCTCGCGAAGGCTTCGTTGCCTCCGCGCAGCAGCTCGCCGACCGCATCGCCAACGATCACGGCAAGAAAGTCGTCGTGACCTGCCGCGGGCATGACCAGGTGCCGGAGACCTATCGCCGTCCGGTCAAGGACGTGCTCATCCAGCTCATTCGCAACGCCGTGGTGCACGGCATCGAATCGCCAGCCGAGCGTGAAGCCGCCGGCAAGTCGCCCGAAGGCCACATTCGCATTCAGTTCGAGATGGTGGAGAACGGTCGCGCGTTTCGCATGCAGTGCGAAGACGACGGCCGCGGTCTCACGCCCGACAAGTTGCGCAAGACGGCAATCACCAAGGGCATCATTTCCCAGCAGGACGCGACCTCGCTGTCCGACCAGGAAGCCATGATGCTGGTCTTCCGTTCCGGGTTCTCCACCGCCAAGGACGTCACGCGTGACGCCGGCCGCGGTGTCGGAATGGACGTGATCGCGGAAATCGCAGCTCGCCTTGGCGGCCGGATCTCGCTGAATTCCGAGATTGGCCAGAACATGAAATTGTCGTTGTCGTTCCCGGCGCAGGCTACTGCGGCCGGCGTCGTCGCGGCCTGAGGGAGGAAGTTTTAGACCATGAGTGCCGTGCCCAAACCGCGCCAACCGTTGCGCATGATGATCGTGGACGACTCGAACGTGATGCGGCGTCGCATCGAACGTTCGCAGCAGAACGACCAGCTCGAAGTGGTTGCCACCGCCGTGAATGGCGTGGATGCAGTTGCCAAGTTCAAACAGTTGATGCCCGACGTGATGACCCTCGATCTGACCATGCCGGAGATGGATGGCATCGAGTGCGTCGAGCACGTCATCAAAATAAAGCCTGATGTGCTTATACTCGTGGTGTCGGCACTGGCCGATAAAGCCACGGCAGTTGAAGCCATTGAAAAGGGTGCAAACGGCTTCCTTTGTAAACCGTTTACGGACGACCAGCTCAATGAAGCTCTCGCCGAGTTGATTGGGGAGTAAGAGAAATGCTTGACGCAGAAGAGGTTCGAACATTCGTGCAGGGCACGGTGCACTTCTTCGAGACCGCCACCGGTCACCCGGCGACGGTAGGTTCCCCGTATTTGTGCATCGACAAGTCGGCCGTGGTCCAGGACTACGCCGGCGTCATCGGCATTTCCGGCAACCGCGAAGGCAAGGTCTACTTCACTGCGCCGCGCGGAATGCTGTCGGTCATGCTCATGTGCATGAACGAAACGGACACCGGCGAACAGAACGTGCGCGACCTGGTCGGCGAAGTCGCCAACACCATCTCGGGAAATGCGCGCCGCGATTTCGGCCGCAACTTCGTCATCAGCACGCCGACCATCTGTGACCGCAACAACGCGGCAACTGCAGCCGCGACCACCGGCCGTTCGTTCGTCATCCCGATCAACTGGCGCAGCTACGCCGCCAACGTCGTCGTCTGCCTGCAGTAATCGCTAGCCGCCGGGGCTCCTCGGCCTTTCGCCGACCTGCACCACGCTGTCAAAGCGCCCGGTGCCGCGTATTCCCGTCATCGTGATTTTTCCGCCCGGTTTGGCGCTGGCGATGCGCGTGAGCGTTTCCTGTGCGCTGCTCACGGCCTTGCCGTTGACCGTGAGGATGACGTCGCGCAGCTCAATGCCGGCCGCCGCCGCGGGGCTGCCGATATAGAGGTTTTGGACCACGACTCCCGATTGCGGCAGGTTGAAACGCCGCGCCTCGAATTGATCGACGTCCACCGGCACGATGCCGATCCAGCCGCGCACCACGCGCCCCTTGGTGAGGATCTCGCTCATCACGCCGCGCACCAGGTTCACGGGGATCGCGAAACCGATGCCTTCGACTCCCAGGTTCTTGGCGAGCACCGCGGTGTTGATTCCGATGAGTTCACCGCTGGCATTGATCAGCGCGCCGCCGGAGTTGCCAACGTTGATGGGCGCGTCGGTCTGAATGAAATTCTCGAAGGTGGCGACACCTAGCTGGCCGCGGCCAGTAGCGCTGACAATCCCCTGGGTCACGGTCTGCGAAAGGCCTACGGGGTTGCCGATGGCGAGCACGACGTCGCCGACCCGCAGCCGGTCGGAGTGACCGAGCGGCATGATCGGCACATCTTTCTTGAGGTCGAGCTGCAGTACGGCCAGATCGGTATCCGGATCTCGACCGACGATTTTCGCGTCGGCGATGCGCCCGTCGGCAAGCTGGGCGCGGATCAGCTGTGCCTGGGCGATCACGTGATGATTGGTGATGACGTGCGCGGCGTTGTCGACGATCACGCCGGAGCCCAGGCTCTGCTCGAGGCGCTGGCGGTAGCGAGGTTGCGCGTCGCCAAACAACTCTTCGATGGCACTGGGCTGGATCTTCTCGGTCACCAGGCGCGCGGTGTAGATGTTGACCACGGCCGGCGCAGCTCGCTCGACGGCTTCGGCATAGGAGTTGACCCCGTGCGGTGAGTTCTCGATGGCCGGACTCTGGACCACCGGAGAGACGGGTTTCGCTCGGGCAGTGTCCTGCGGATTTGGCGCCGGCACGGGAGCAGAAGTGTGCCTTGTGATGAGTTCCGGGCGCACCATCACCACGATGAAAGCTGCCGCGAGTCCGACGATCGCGGACACGGAGATGAAAGCCAGAAATCTCAGGAAAGGTCGAGTGGACATGAGCCGGATAATCCTCATCGGCGGAAGGCCTTAGCGTTTATGCGCATGTGTATAATGCGCCGCCTCCCGGGGTCTCGCAGCGGCGCATTTTGCGCTCGCCAGCGCCGGGGTGTTATTCGATCCTGAGGTCAAGAATGAGCGATCACGCGGCCGACGATACCGTCCCCGAAGTCGACGAGAGTCGGCGCAAGTTTCTGATAGCCGCCACAGCCGGTACCGGCGCGGTTGGCGCGGTGTTGACCGCGGTGCCCTTCGTGGCTTCGTGGAACCCTTCAGAGAGCGCCCGCGCGGCGGGTCTGCCCACGGAAGTCGACTTGTCGAAGATGGAGCCTGGTCAGATGACCACGCACTTCTGGCGCAAGCAGCAGATTTACGTGGTCAAGCGCACGCCGGAGATGCTGGCATCACTGCCCACGCATAACGACAAACTCAAGGATCCGGACTCGAAAGAGTCGGATCAGCCCGCGTACGCCAAGAACGAGTCGCGCGCGATCAAGCCCGACGTCCTGGTGCTCATCGGCACCTGCACGCATCTGGGATGCCTGCCCAAGCCGCGCTTCACCCCGGGTGATGCCGCGGTGATGGCGAACTGGCCGGGCGGCTTCTTCTGCCCCTGCCATGGATCGAAGTTCGATCTCGCCGGGCGCGTGTTCGATGGCTCGCCAGCTTCGGTGAATCTCAAGGTGCCGCCGTACAGCTTCGAAGGTGACAACAAGCTCATCATCGGCGTCGACGCCACGACCGCGAAAGGGGTGGCCTGATGTCCGCTGCCATGGATAAGAGTTCCACCGGGTTTCGCGCCTGGTTCAACAAGCGTCTGCCGGTCGATCAGTTCGTTGCCGACCAGCTGACGGGCTACTACGCGCCGAAAAATTTCAACATCTGGTACTTCTTCGGTTCGCTGGCGTTGCTGGTGTTCGTCATGCAGATCGTGACGGGCGTCTTCGTCACCATGCACTTCAAGGCGGGCGAGACCACGGCCTGGAATTCGGTGCAATACATGGTGCGCGAAGTGCCCTACATGTGGCTGATCCAGCCCATGCACGCCGTCGGCGCGTCGTTCTTCTTCATCGTCGTTTATCTGCACATGGCGCGCGCGTTCCTCTACGGCAGCTACAAGGCGCCGCGCGAGCTGCTGTGGGTCATCGGCATGCTGATTTACCTCGCGCTCATGGCCGAAGCCTTCATGGGCTACGTGCTGCCCTTCGGCAACATGTCGTACTGGGGCGCGCAGGTAATCATCAATCTGTTCGGCACCATCCCGGGCATCGGTCCAGATCTCGTGGAGTGGATTCGCGGCGACTACGGCATCGGTGACGCCACGCTGACGCGGTTCTTCTCGCTGCATGTCATCGCGCTGCCCTTCATCATCGCGTTGCTCGTCATGCTTCATCTGGTCGCATTGCGTCAGGTGGGCTCGAACAATCCCGATGGCATCGAGATCAAAGAGAAGCTGGGCCCGGACGGCAAGCCGCTCGACGGCATCCCGTTCCATCCTTACTACACACTCAAGGACATCGTTGGCGTGGGGCTGTTCTTGACCCTGTTCGCCATCGTGGTGTTCTTCGTGCCGACCTTCGGCGGTCTATTCATGGAAGCGCCGAACTTCGAACCGGCCAATCCCTCGTCCACGCCGGAGCACATCGCGCCCGTGTGGTACTTCACGCCTTACTACGCAATCCTCCGTGCGGTTCCGGACCAGAAGCTCGGCGCGCTGCTCATGGCGCTGTCGGTGGCGGCGTTCCTGTTCTTGCCGTGGCTCGATCGCGCCAAGAACAAGTCGATTCGCTACCGTGGCCTCGCGTCGAAGTTGCTGCTGGGCGTGTTCTTCATCACGTTCCTCATGCTCATGTGGCTCGGCCTTAAGCCCGCCGACGGTATCTACGTGCTGCTGGCGCGCATCTTCACCACGTTGTACTTCGCGTTTTTCATCCTGCTTCCGTTCGTCTCCAAGGCGGACGGCAACGGACCGGTTCCCGATCGAGTGACTTACCATGCTCACTAAGTTTGCAAGTGTCCTCGGCGGTCTCGCACTGTTGTTAGGCGCTGGCGGATCGTTCGCCAACGAGGGCGGGCATGCCGGCTGGCAGCGCGAAGCGGACAACGAGGTCGCCAACCTGCCGTCGTTGCAGCGCGGCGCGCGCAACTTCATGAGCTATTGCTCGGGATGCCATTCGCTCAAGTTCATGCGTTATTCGCGCCTGGCGGAGGATCTCAAGATCTCCGATCAGCTGCGTGACCAGTTCCTGATCAGGCCGGGCGACAAATTCTCCGACTACATCAAGGCGCCGATGCCGGCCGCCGACGCACAGGAGTGGTTCGGCAAGGCGCCGCCAGACCTGTCGCTGGTGGCGCGTTCGCGTGGACCGGATTGGATCTTCAACTTCCTCACCACGTTCTACGCGGATCCGGCCAGCCGCCAGACCGGCGTGAACAATCTGCAGCTGCCGGGCACCGCGATGCCGCACGTGCTTGCGAGCGTGCAGGGCGTGCAGAACGCCGTATGGCGCGCAAGCGAGCACAAGGATGAAAACGGCAATCCCGTTGCCGCTCAGGAATTCGAGAAGTTCGAATCCGGCGTGGTGGGCAACCTGACGCCAGCGCAGTACGACGAGTTCGCGCGCGACACGGTGAATTTCCTGCAGTACGTCAGTGACCCTTCGCAAGTCGAGCGTCAAGGCCTGGGCATCTGGGTGGTCCTGTTCCTTCTCATGTTCACGGGCATCGCGTACATGCTGAAGAAGGAATATTGGAAGGACGTCCGCTGAGCGGCCCGATTCTCATCGGTCAGGTCCGTCTCGCCCTGGCGCGCGGAGGGCACTGAATGTCCAGCCGCCGCGCAACCATGACGCTGTTCTCAGCGCCGGATGACCCATGGAGTCATCGCACGCGCATCGTGATCGCAGAAAAAGCGATCGACATCGAAATCGTCGACGTCGCGCC
>JBDTSV010000115.1:0-13319 GCA_039930985.1 Pseudomonadota bacterium | reverse complement strand
CGATATCGACCACGACATCGACACCCCGCGCGAGCAAAGTCCCCACCGCACGCTCGAGCGCGGACGACTGCATTTCAGCGCCAAGCAGTAAAGGATCGACACTGATGCTCTCGACATTCGCGAGCGTCAGCAATTGCGCGAGCGCTGCTCGTGAGGCCTGGGTGCACGAACCCACCACGACGAGTGCACCGCGCGCGGTCGGTTCACAGGTGTGCAACGCCGTGCGGCGGTTACTGGCGCGGGAAGCGCGCCGCGCAAGGGCATGCGCAAAACCTGCACTCCCGATGCAGAACGTCGCGCCGTCGCCCATGCTCGCGGCAGCGATGCGCTCGAGGTCGTCGTCGGTCTCGGCGTCGCAAACCAACACCACGGGCTGGGCCGCTTGCCCGGCAATCTTCGAAATCGCCTCGCTCAATGCGGAAGAATTACCGCGCACCGTCGACAACCCGGCGTGACGCGCATGAATGCCCGCGCTTTCCACCAGGTGCAGCAGATTCGCGAGTGCATGATCGCGGTCCGCAGCCCAGTACTCGGTGAATTGCAGCGGAACGCCGTGAACGAATACCTGCCCTTCGCGCACCGTGCGGCCGGTGGCTGGAAACGACGGCGCCAGCACGGCGCGCGCACCCGGTTCGCGCGCCACGACGACCTCGAGCATCGCGGCAATTTCTTCGGCCGGATGGCCACGCAACGTGGAATCGATTTTCTTGTACACGCGCATCCCAGGCTGCCAGAAGCGCCGCAGCACTTCGGCATGGCGGCGTCCTGCCGCCGCGGAATCGAGTTCGCGAGTGGCCGCGTCGTAGGCGAGCGCGACCACATCCGAATGATCCTCGGGCCGCGCTCCACCCCAAACGACCTTTGTCGGCAAACGCTGGCGCGCGAAGGCAATCGCGCTATCCGCCGCGCCGGTGAGATCGTCAGCGAGAATGAACCAGCACTCTTCCATCTACTGCCCGGGCCGTGCGACCCGGCGGGCGGTCCAGGCCGTAACCAGCGGCACGAGGATGGCGGTGACGACCACGCTGGCCGCAACCAGGATGGTGGCCTGCGCGGCTGCGGCCGCATACGCGGGATTCGCGCTCGCGATGATGGCGGGTACCGCCACAGCGTTGCCTGCGGTCGATGCCGCCGCTACGCCGGCGACTCCGTTGCCGCCGGTCAGCCGATCGGCGAAGAACAGCGGGATGCCCGTGACCACCACCACGCCGACACCCAGCCCCAATCCTAACAACCCCGCCAGCCACACTTTTCCGAGGTCCAGGTTGGCGCCGAGCGCAAACGCGAAGAATGGGATGAGCACTGGTATCGCCCGGCCGAGAAACTCGCGCATCTCACGATCGAGATTGCCGATCAGCATGCCCGCCAGCAGCGGCAGGATGCCGCCGACGAGCGTCGGCCATGGAAACGCCGACAGGCCGGCGACCCCGAGCGTCAACATCGTGAGGAACGGCCCCGACTCGAGTGACATCACGCTGTACGCACCGACGTCGCGCGGATGACCGTACTGGCCCATGAGCGCCATGTAGAGGCCACCATTGGTGTCGTTCATCGAGGCCACGATCGCGAGCGTGGAGATGCCCGCGAATACGCCCGAGGTGATCGGCACTTCGCCCAGCACGCGCCCGAACGCCAGGCCTAACAAGATACCTATGCCGATCTTGGTGGCGAACAGCGTGCCGCCTTTCCTGAGGATGTAAGGCGTGGCATGGAAGTCGATGCTCGCGCCGGTACAGACGAAGAACACGGCAAGAATGGGTAATGCGCCCGTGAACAAGGCGCCGGTGAACGATCCGAAGAACTGTGGGGCTGCGGGAAAAAACGTGGCGCATAGCGCGCCAGTCAACAATGGCACGACCATGAGGCCACCGGGCACGCGCTCGATGGCCCGCTTGATGGGAACCTGCTTCATTCTTGCCATCCCCCGCGAGCACAGGTAGCGTGCCGCCCATGAACAAATATACCCGCTTCGCAATCGTTGCCAGCCTGCTCACCGCCAGCTTCACCGCCCATGCGGACCCCGCCAAGGTCGACTGCCGGATGAAGTTTTCAATGAGCGGATGGTCGGTGTTCTACAAGCGTGCCGATGGCACCGGCACTGTCACCTGCAACAACGGCCAGACCGCGACCGTAAAGCTCCAGGCGCGCGGCGGCGGGCTGACCGCCGGTAAATCCACCATCGAAAACGGCACTGGTGAATTCTCGAACGTGAAGAACATCGACGAGATTTTCGGCAGCTACGCCAATAGCGAAGCACATGCGGGAGCGGTCAAGTCGTCCGGCGCGCAAGCAATGACCAAGGGTGAAGTCTCGCTGGCACTGGCGGGCACCGGCCGCGGTTGGGACCTAGGCATCGCCTTTGGCAGATTCACCATCAAGCGCCAATAGTCTTACGGACTCGCGCCCGCCAGCGGTTTTGGTGTGCGCGACTGTCCGAGGCAGGCGGTAAATTCCGCGCCGAACAGAAAGATCTGCGCCGAGTAATACAGCCACAGCAGCAGCGCGGCGAATGACGCCGCGGCGCCGTAGGCGGTCGGCTGCGTGGCGCGTCCGAGATACAGACCGATCCCCCACCGCCCGAGATGAAACAGCAGCGCCGTCACCAGCGCGCCGATGAACACGTGCCGCCATGCCAGACGCCGTGCCGGTAGATAGCGATACATGAGCGCCACCAGCCCAGTGCCGAGCACGATCGACAGCACAAAGTCCATCGACGCCAGGATTCCGACCAGACCCTCGAAATGCCGAAGCACGTAGCCGCGCAGCGCTGCAAGCGCGGTGGTCAGCGTGAGCGAAACCAGCAGCAGGAAGCCGATCGCCAGGATGAATCCGAATGAGATGAGTCGCGAGCGCACAAACGACCGCCAACCGCGCGGCTGGGTATTCCGTCCTCCCCAGACCTGTTGCAAGGCGCTCTCGAGCGCGGCGAACACCGTACTGGCGCCGATCAGCAGCATGACGATGCTTACCACCGTCGCCCACAGTCCATCGGTGGACTGCGCACCACGCATGGCTTCCAGGACGAGTGTGGCGCTTTGCTTGCCGAAGAGCATCGTGAGCTGACTGCCGACATAGCCGTAGGCGAGGTCGCCACCGACGACCCATCCGGCGATCGAGACGATGATGATGAGCAGAGGCGCCAGCGAAAAGGCGCAATAGAACGCCAGCGCCGCGCTGATGCTGGACGCCTGGTCGTCGAGCCAGTTGTCCGTCGTGCCTTTGAGAATCTGCCAGGGAGTGCGCGGAGTACTCACACTGTCGATTTTGCCCGAGCCGGCGGCCTAACAACCTGCCGCAGCTGTCGGCGCGGATGCAGGGAGGGCGCCAGCGCGCGCCTACACCTTCAATTCAGCGGCCAGGCGGCGCTGTGCATCGCGCCATAGTTGGTGGCATCGCGGTTGATGAGTACCGCGCGCAGCCGCAGCCGATTCGCGAGCGCGATGGCGTCGTCCGGCTGCATCACCATGAATACCGTCGCCAGAGCATCCGCCTGCATGCAGTCCGCCGCGACCGCCGAAGCTGACAATGTGCCGTGCGTTACCGGCCAGCCGGTGCGCGCATCGATGATGTGCGAATAGTGACCGCCGTCGATCTCGAAGAAGCGCCGGTAGTTGCCCGCGGTCGCCACGCTTTCGTCCCGGAGCACGACGGTCTCGGATGGGAACGGCGGCGCCGCGGACTCTGCGTCCGCCTGTGGCGGCTCGACGGCCACTCGCCAGGCTGCACCCCGAGAATTGACGCCGCGTGCCCGCAGTTTGCCGGACAAATCGATGAGGTAGTTGGTTACGCCGTGCGCGTCGAAATACTCGGCGACGCGATCGACGCCACGCCCTTTGCCGAGCGAGGAAAGATCGAGGCGCACACCCGGCTCCTTGCGTGCGCGCCGCTGCGTCGCATCGACTTCCACCTTGCGATAGCCGACGCGCGCACGCGCCGCGTCGATGGCCGCCGCGTCCGGCACGCGATGCGTGGCCGGGTCAGGTCCGAAACCCCACAGGTTCACGAGCGGACCCACTGTCACGTCGTATGCGCCACCGCTGCGCTCCGCGAGACTCAACGCGTATGCCAGCACTTCACCGAGCTCGGGGTCGATGTCCACCCACTCGCCGCTGGTATCGTCGTTGAACTGGCTCAAGGCCGAATCCGTGCGATAGGTGCTGAGCGCCTGGTCCACGGCCTCGAAGCGGGCTTGGGCGCCGGCGCGCAGATCTTCAGCGGACAGCGGCAGCCGGCCGGCGATTTTCGCCGTCCACGCGCTGCCCATGGTTTCGCCCGACAGCAGCGTTTCACGCGGCTGCGGCTGGCCAGCGCAGCCCGCAAGCGCAAACCCGGCCGCTGCGATCAGCGCGCGCAGCAAACTACTGCGTCAGCACTTCGAAAGTGGCCGCGTAGGAAGCGCGGCGGGATTTCACGCCCGGAACCGTGGCGTGCTCGTCTTGGAGCGAGACTTCCAGCCAGTACATTCCGGCTGCCGGCCAGGTGATGGCGATCTCACCATCCTTGCCGGTCTTGAAGATCATCGCCGCGGGCTGATCGCGGTAGCGCGTGCCCCCGGCGATCACTTCGACCTCGAGGTCCTTGGCGGGTTTGCCATCCAGCAGGAAACGAAACTTCGCGGTCTCCTGTGCGTACAGGTCGTTGGGGTGCCTGACCGGCGCAAGCTCGAGTCCCGTTCCCATCGTCGCCTTTGCGTCGGTGGGCGAGCCCACGCTCACGAAAGTTTCGACTCGACGTTGCATCTGTTCAATCTCGAGCTTGGCCGCATTCGCGGGAATTCCGGCCGCCATTTCCGCGGCCGTACCGCGCCAGCGCTTCGGCTTGCCGTCTTCTTCCCAGCGCGCCATCACGGCGTCGTCCACCACGGCAATGCGATATGTGCCCGCCGATCGCAGCTCGAGATCGAAACTGCTGCGCGTGCGGCTCTTGGTTGGATTCTGCGCAGCGACCGGTTGACCATCGGGGCCGGTCACCGCCAGCGAATCGATTGGCATCGCAGCCTGGTTGAACGAAAACAGATCGTCGGCCATCGCCGCGTCCACGGCCACCCAGCCACCGGAGCGCGCCAGAATGGTCTGCGACGGCAGCAGCCAGGCGCGCGCCGCCTCGCCAACCGCGGGCAAGAGCATCACCGACAACGCCGCGATCCTCACGAGCAAGGTCTTCATGTGCAGGTCCTCAAGGATTGAGCGACAGCGCGACTGCGCCGAGCTCTCGGGTGCCTTTGGCACCGCCGGTTTTTGCCGACTTGATTGGCCACTCGAAAGGAATTCGCACGGCTTCACGGCCGCCCACTTCACGAACTGCTTCGACGACCAACTCGTATTTGCCGGGCTTGAGCGCTGCGAGCGGCGCCTGCGCCGCGTCGAATTTCAGCAGGTGCTGGCCCACCGGACGCGTCGCGCCCGTGAGTCCGTCCACCGGAACCGTGACGTCCCGCCCGCCGCGACGCCACCACTGGCGCAAGTCCGGCAGCCACTTCGTGTGATCGCCGCGCACCTGGTACCAGACCGCGAGATTCGCGGCGATGCTCTGATCGGCACCCTCGATCCAGATGGCGACATACGGCTTGTGGTATTCGGCCACCGGCAGCTGCGGAATTTCCACGCTAAGGCTGAGATCGGCGGCGTTGGCGCCTCCACCGCAGACAATGAGAGCCAGCAATGGCGCGACACGGGACTTGCGAATCATTCTCTGCTCCGGCTCGGGAATGGCGACTAACTATTCGGCCAGTCGATTCAATGGGCGATGAAAATCATGAGCACGACGATGATGGCGATGCCGCCGCCGACCAGCGGCCACGTCGAGGTGCGCTGGCGCGCCTGGATCCAGAGCAGCACCAGGCCGGTCACGGAGAAAAACAGCACCGCGACGGCGACGATGTCGATGAAGATCGTCCACGCGATACCGGTATTGCGGCCCTTGTGCAGATCGTTGAAATACGACACCCAGCCGCGGTCGGTGGTTTCGAATTTCGCCGTGCCGCTGGCCCGGTCGATGGCCACCCAGGCGTCCCGGCCAGGCCCGGGAGCCGCCAGGTACAACTCTTCGTCGGACCACTCGACCGTTGCGCCGCGCAGCGACAGGCCGAACCTGTCTTCGGCCCATTCAACGATACGGGGCGGTGGCGGGGCGCCTTGCGACGTGGGGACGGCCAGCGCGGTGCGCAGGTTCTGCGGAAGTTGCGCGCTGCCGCTGTTGATCGCCGGCTTGGCGCCGATCGCGCCGGCATGGTTCAACGTAATGCCGGTCACCGTGAACAAAGTGAGCGCCGCGAAACACACCGCCGCACTGATCCAATGCCACAGGTGAGTAGTGCGATACAGCTGCATGCGGCGGCGGGCTTCCATCGAGGTCCGGCTCAAAAAGGATGGCGAACGCTACATGAGAAGGATTCTTATTTGCAACCTACTCCTCTATAAGGCGCCAACCCACGGAATCTCAGGGGGCCAATGGCTCCAGCGGCAATGGCCGCGGATGGTCGAGAGTCACCGTTCCGAACGCGGGCGGCCTGAAGCGCTTGAGATTCTTCTTCCGCCACGCCTCGTATTCCGGGATCGTCAGCCCCGCAGGTACGTCCGTACCCCAGGCCTCGCGGTGCCGGTCCACCCAGACGAACTCCTCGAGAAACCCAGCCTTGTCGATCTGCGCAATTCGTTTGCCGAGCCCTGACTTCGCGAGGTCTTCACCCAGGGCAAACATCGAGCGGTAGATCCCCGTGTCGGTTTCGAACGTCGGGCTGAATTCGCCGCCACACACTGGCGCCTGTTCGGGCAATTGCGCCGCGACGGCGTTGAGCAGCATGAGGTACATGACGCCGGCGGCCATCTCGTCATCGGAACCTCCGCCGAGGTTGAAGTCGATCGAGGTTCCCGCTGACTTGGCATTTTCCCCGGCCGGCGTGAGATATGGCTTGATCGCGTCGCCGACGATAGACAACAACCCGCGGCGCGCATCGCGCAGCTCATCGCGCAGCTGCGGATCCATGCTCAGACGCAACTTCACGAAATGCTTGGCTGCGGCCGTGATCCAGATGAACGAGATCGTCGGATGTCCTTCGCGTTCGTACTCGTACTGCGCTTCCCGTATCAGCGGAAAGTCGTCGGGAGGACTCAGCCGCACGAGGAGCTCGGACTCGAGCCGCACCTTCTGATACGCCTGCGCCACGCCCTGTTTCGCGACCTCGTATTCGCGACACACGGGCATCGTGTCCGCGCCGTCGGACAACCCGGTTTCACCCGAGTCGTACACGTAGACCGTGAGTGACAGGCCATCGCCACCGTACTGGTAGGAGATGCCGAGCCGCGGATCTTTGTACTTGTGGGGCTCGCCCGAGAACGCCATCGGCCCGATGCGCTTGGGCAGCACAATCGGCGACGGCAGCAACTGCACCGAGTCCGCGTCAACCGCGGCGTGCGCGGTCCCGGCCACGACACCGATTGAAATTGCCAGCCAGATCAACCTCCGCACGCTGCCACCCCGCCGTCGGCGATCCCCGCGGCAGAGTAACGAACCGTCACCGCCGCAGGGACTAACTACCTGCACGCGGCTCCGGCACTCGGTTCTTCACCGCGGGAATCGACTGCCTGACGATCGCCGTCAGATCGCCGTCGGTGGAGTTCTGGTTCATCGGGATTGGCATGGGAGGAAGGATTTCACGCCCGCGGCCGGGATGTCGACCTGTTCGAATCGTATCCGTGAAATTGCTCACCGCCCGCCCGGCAGGGCCGAACGCACCCACCAATTTTCAAACGCCGGTGGCAATCGTTACAACCCGCGATGATGGCGAAAATGTTGCAACAGGATGCGCGAGCGCTGCGGCCTAGGGGTGCTCGCCCGGCGCGGGCATCCGCGGCTGGCCATGACCTGCCGCACCGCAATGAAGCCTGACCGAATAGTTAGCGACCGCCGTCCGATTTGACCGATTGTGTCGTCAGGTCGAGACAGCGGAACTCCTTCCACACTTCCTGTATACAGGCGCGCGCGTACAGGGAGGATCGATCATGAAACGCACCAGTAGTTTGGCGGCTGTGCTGGCCGCCTGCATCCCCGCGTTGGCCGGCGCCACGGATTCGGCAGCCCGCAAACTGGACGAGCGGTTCTCGTTACCAGGCGAAGACTCGCAACTCGAGCTCAGCTCCATCCCGAACGCGCGCTGCGACCTGCACGCGCCCGGCGACGCGGAACGATCACTGGAAGTCTTCAGCAACGACGAAGGCGTCATCAAAGTGCGCGCGCGGCTCGATTTCGGCCAGGTGCCGGTCGATCTCACGCTCGACTGCGAGGGCGACGACGGCGTCAGCGACAGCCGCACCGTGCGCTTTCGTCCCGGCCACGCTGCCGCCGCCAGGAAGCACGCCTTGATCATGGGACTCGCTGGCGATCCCATGCACCTCTCACGGCAGGAATTGCACGCCCAGGGTTATCCGCAACGCCCCGAACCTGGAAACGCCGCGCGCATGCAGGAGTGGCTGGACGCGATCTCGCGGCCGGCACGCAAGGTCTCCCCGCGCCGCGTCAAAGGCCGCACGCAAAATGGCCAGACAATCGTGAATGAAACGACGAACAACTGGAGCGGCTTCATGATCGAGCCCAAGGACGGCGCGAAACTCACGCTCGTCGAGGGTGGCTGGGTGGTGCCGACCATCACGTGGGCGGATCGCCCGGCTCCGTGGCTCAAGGGCCGGCAGTTCTCGTCGACCTGGGTTGGCCTAGACTCGGGCCCCGGCATTTTTCAGGCCGGTACGCAGCACAATGTCACTATTTTTCTCGGCATCATGATGACGACCTACAACGCCTGGATCGAAGTATTTCCCGGGCCTATCGAAGCGCTCCCGGACTTCACGGTCAGTCCTGGGGATCACGTGTTGTTCCGCGTCTTTTCGGTCAAGCGCAATGGCGAGCGCGATGACCAGGGCGACTTCATGGGATTCGACTTCGACAACTACGCGCCACCGCTCCAGTCGACGTCCGGCGATGTTTTCGCGCAATTCGCCGGCTTCACTGGCAGCACCGCCGAGTGGATAGTCGAACGCCAGACGCCCGTCGATGCGCAAGGCGTGGCGCAACCGTTGCGGCCGCTGCCCGACTACGGGATCACCAACATCACCGGCGCCTCGGCCCTCGATTCGAGCGGCCGCAGGCATGACCTGTTTACCACCAGTGACATCCTGCACAAGATGGTCATGCTTGACTTCGATGTGAGCGCCGCGGGCGCACTCACCTCCGCCATCCAGCGCACCGGCCGCAGTTCCATGAAATTCACCTGGGTAGACCCCCTTCCATAGCGAGGCGACGACGATGAAGATCAAACAAGTTTCCCTGGCGATGATCCTGGTCGCCGTGGCCGCGAGCGCGAGCGCCGACGTCACGGTCACCACGATGACCGCCGGTAAAGCGTCGTTCATCAACCTCGGCGGCGAAGGCGTGAACCAGATCAAGGGCACGCGCATGCGCAGCGAACAGGCGTTCCACGGCAAGGTGCAGACGCTGATCATCGACATCGACGGGCGCCGCTTCGTCGATCTCGATGCGAAGAAGAAATCGGCGGTGGTGACGCCGCTCGACACGATCGCCGATGAGCTCGCAAAAGCGGGCGTCGGCACAATACAGGCGACGCTCAAGAAAACCGCGCAGATCCAGCAGATCGCCGGCTTTCCCTGCACGGTTCACGACGTGAACCTGTCGCTGCCGTTCAGCCCCACGGGCGAGAGCGGCCAGGGCCTGGATCTCGTCATGGTGCTGACGGGCACGGTGTGCCTCGGCACCACCGTTCCGGGGCTCGCCGACTACCAGGCGTTCTACAAGGCTGCCGCGGATTCGGGTTTCATCTTCGGCGATCCGAAGTCCGCCAAGTCGCCCACCGGCGCGGCGCAGGCCAAGGCCTATGCCGCACTGACGAGAAAGATGGCCGAAGCCGGCATGGCGCTCGAAACTCACGTGATGATCACCGCGAGCGGAGATGGGCCGATGGCGGGCATGTTCGCCAAGCTCGCCGCCAGCGACATCACCACCACGGTCACGAAGATCGAAACTCCGCCGCTCGCGGCCGATGCGTTCGAGATTCCCGCCGGCTACAAGGTGAAGACGCAGAAGTAGCGGTTACTTCAGCTGCTGCGCCTTGCGCACCAGCTGCACGAACTCACCGCGGTAGCCGAAGCGATCTTCGCCGGTGGCGGACTGCGCCTGGCCAATGATGTCTTCGTAGCCGAGCACGCCGGTATGACTACCGCCGCGCAGCAGCTGCCCGAAGCCGGCCACCGCGGTCGAGAACTGCACGTCGCGCAGCACCGCCGCGGTCGTCGCTGCCGTCTTCAACGGGATCGGCTGTTCGAGCAGGCGTGACTGCGATTCGGTGGGCAGCTTGTAGCGAATCTTGAGGTAGCCGTATTCGTCGCGGCTGCCGCCAGTTGCCGCGGCGGCGCGATTCTGCGGATAGCGGCTTTCGTCGACCGTGCGCGCGCCGGAACCCACGGGCGTGATTTCGTAGATGGCGGTGACCGCATGACCGGATCCCACATCGCCGGCGTCGATCGCGTCGTTGTTGAAGTCCTCGCGCTTCAACGCACGCGTTTCGTAGCCCACGAGGCGATATTCCGCCACCGTCGCCGGGTTGAATTCCACCTGGAGCTTCACGTCTTTGGCGATGGTGAACAGCGACGAGGTCGCCTCCTGCACCAGCACCTTGCGCGCTTCATTCAGCGTATCGATGTACGCCGCGACGCCGTTGCCGTTCTGCGCCAGCGCCTGCGCCAGCTCGTCGCGATAGTTGCCCTGGCCGAAGCCGAGCACCGACAGGAAGATGCCCTTCTCGCGCTTGCGCTCGATGAAGCCCTTGAGCTGTTCGGTATCGTCGATGCCCACGTTGAAGTCGCCATCGGTGGCCAACAGGATCCGATTGACGCCGTTCCTGCGAAAGCTGCGCTCCGCCAGTTGATAGGCGCGCTCGATTCCTTCCGCGCCGGCCGTAGAGCCGCCGGGGCTCAGGCTGTGCAGCGCGTTCAGGATCTTCTCCTTCTCGCGCACCGGCGTGGGCTCGAGCACCGTGCCCGCGGCGCCGGCGTACACCACGATCGCCACGGTGTCGCTGGGCTTGAGGCTGCCGAGCAGCAGTTCCATGGATTGCACCGCCAGCGGCAGCTTGTCGGGCGAGCTCATCGAGCCGCTCACGTCGAGCAGCAACACCAGGTTGGCGTCGGGCGCTTCGCCGCGCTCGATCTCGTAGCCCTTGATGCCGATGTGCACCAGCTTCTTGCCCTTGCTCCAGGGCGAATCACTAACTACCACGGTGGGCTCGAACGGCACCGTGGCGGACTTGGGCCGGGGCCAGGCGTAGTCGAAGTAGTTGATCATCTCTTCGACGCGCACCGAGTCCTTCTGCGGCAGCGAACCTGCGTTCAACATGCGCCGCGCGAAGCTGTACGACGCCGTGTCGACATCCGCCGAGAACGTGGACACCGGATCGGTGGCCACCTGCTTCACGGGATTCACCTCGAAATGCGCGAACTTGTCGCGGCCCTCGTCGGCCGGCGGTGACGCCGGAATGTACTGCTCTGCACTTACTCCACCGAGAGCCACTTGATTCGCCGATGCCTTGCCGGCAAACGGACGGCGAGCAGAAGGAGGCGCAACGCCCTTGTAAGGAGTGCGCGAATTGCCCCTCGCGGAGGTGATCGCTATCTCCTCCATTTCCGTGGTGGCAACCGACGAGGCCTGAGAGTTCTGCGGGGCCACAATGATGCGCGAGCCGGTCACGACGATCTGGCTCAAATCCTCGCTATTCACGGGCGCCTGTTTGGCGGATGGCTGTGGGGCGGCGGCATCCACCTGCTGCGTCCCAGGCGGCGCTGCCGTCGTCACTGGTATCGATTCACGCTTTTCAGCGTGCACGCGCCGGTCATCCTTCGCTTCGGCGGCCGTCACCGGCTGCTGTTCGGGCACCTTCTTCAGCGAATGTTCGTGCGTCGCGGTTGGCTCCGCCACCGGCGAACTATCCGGAATCGTCGGCCCTGATTCTGTCGGCGTGGGCGTCGGCGTGGGAATGAGCACGTATCCAGGCTCGTGCTCGAGCAGTTTTTCGCCGCCGCCACCCAGCATCGGCCAGACCACGGCGAGCCCGATCACCGCCAGGCATACGCTCGCCGCACCCGCAAACAATCTCGTCCTCGTTGACCAGCCCATGGATTCGCTCCCGTGTGATGTGCCTTCACGGGAGAGACGTAACGCGCCTAACAAACCTTGGTACCAGCCGGTTTTCCGTGCGGCGCTGGCGGCCTGCGCGCCATGCAGACGGCTGAATTCCGCGAGCGCGGCTCGCTTGGCGCGCAGCCGCGCTTCGGGGTCCGGTGCCGGGGCGCTCATGCGCGCCAGTCGCGCTTCCATGGATTTTTCATTCATAGGCCAGACTCGCGCGGGCTTCCTGCCGGTTCATGTGTTTGCGGATGGTGTGCACGCGCCACGAAATGGTCGACTCCGAGACTCCGAGAACGGCGCCCGCTTCCGCGTGGCTCATGCCCTCCGCGTGCACCAGCAGCGCGGTTTCCTTCATTCCTTCGCCGAGCAGCGCGAGCTGCGCCAGCACCTGCGATAGATAGATACCTTCTTCGGCGCTGGCCGCCTCGGCTGGCGATTCCTCGTCGGGCAACTCGTCATGCTCGTGGCGCTGCTGCGAGCGCTGCCAGTCCTGCGCGCAACTGATCACCAGCCGATACAGCCAGCTGGTGAACGCCGCCTGGAATCGGTACTGCGGGAGACTGCCCGCCAGCTTCAGGCACGCCTGCTGCGCAATGTCTTCCGCGTTCGCGGCATGGCCGCACCACTTCCACGCGAACCGGTGGATGGTGTCGTAGTGCAAATCCAATAGTTCCGCGAAGGATGTGGCATCCCCACCCTGAGCACGTCGTATTAGAAGTTGATCATCCATCCAGTCGAACGCTCGTTACTGCACATGAGACGGACGCATCCGCACTTTCCTTGGAAGCTCAGCCCCGCGACCGCTATTCTCCGCCGCCGGAGGGTCCACCTCATGAGGGCTCGACATTGAAACTCCCCGGCTGGATTGCCTTGTTTGCCCTGTTTCCCGGCGTTGGCCCGAGCCAGGCCGCGCTCACGCTGCATTATGACCAGCCCGCAGCGGTATGGACCGAGGCACTCCCCATTGGTAACGGCCGGTTGGGCGCCATGGTGTTCGGCGGCGTCAGTGACGAACTCATCCAGCTCAATGAGGCCACGCTGTGGAGCGGTGGCCCGATCACCGGCAACGTGAATCCGAATGCTTTCGACTTCCTCGCGCCGGCGCGCGCCGCGCTCGCGCGCGGCGAATA
>JBDTSV010000114.1:0-76885 GCA_039930985.1 Pseudomonadota bacterium | reverse complement strand
AGCGTGCGTGCGAAACGTTCCACGAGCGGAACCTTGCCACGAAGCAAGGTATGTCCGAACAGCCAGGCCAGCGCGAGCGGCACGAGAATTGGCGGCAGCAGCAGCGGCAGTGGTGGAACCGATCCCCGCGCCACGCAGACCACCGCGGCGATGGCCAAAACGCCGAGTGCGGCACGGCGACCGCGGCCCTTGACCGCTGCCAGCAACAGCAGCGAGAGCAATGCCACGGCAGTCGCGGCGATGGGCCGCGAATCCCAGGTGAACGCCAGATGGGCTGCGAAGAGGTATGCCAGTGTGAGCGCCAGGAACAGCCATTTTGAAGATGCGCTCGACATCGGAAGGATGTTGCCCGGCCTGCGAGGCCTCAATCATTACACGAAAAAAAGGGCCGGGTATCAGCCCAGCCCTTGATGGTGAGTGCCGGAGAGTCGAGCCTACTTGGCGCCGAAATCGTAGGTGACTGACAACGAGTAACGGCGTCCGAGGAAGTCATAGTTGCCGTTGAACGAGTCGGTGCCGATCGGAAAGGGCGGGTTGCCGTCCAGCAGGTTGGTCACCGCGAGCCGCACCGTGGCGCTGTCCGTCGGCTGATAGTAGAGCGACAGGTTGTGGGTGTAGTCACTGTTGACCTCGAGGATGTCGCGGTTCTCGACGCCGAAGGTGCGGTTATAGAGTTGCGCGCCCACGTAGTTAGTCTGCCAGCGCGCGCCGAACGGTCCGCGCTCGTAGATCAGGTTGACCTGGACGGAATCGGTCGGGCTGCCCGAGGCGGGCTCGAGCGTGTCATAGCCGGCGCGAATGATGCGCGAGCCGGTGACGACAACCTCCTGCAATGCCTTTTCGTCTTCGCGTTTTTCCTGGGCAATCGACGGAGAGCTGACTGCCACCGCGGAAAATCCGCAAAGCAACGCCGTCGCGCGGCTGACGCCGCGAATTCGATGAGAAAACATGATCCCTCCTGCAAGAGAGTTGGCTGCAGGTGACACGGCGATCGCGCGCCGAGGGCGGCAGCTGTTGTGTTCGTTTCCCTGAACGCTGGCGTGTCTCCACGCACGCATCCTTGCCGGAGGATAACAATCGCGTGAAAAAAAGGAACCGCTTGTGGGACACCACGGGATTCCTTTCGAAGAAAAATAGCTAGTTTGGGACGGTGCGGTAAGTGGCGTTGCCGCAGCGCGAAAAAAAGCGGATTTCCACGGGTCGCCCCGGATTGGGACCGTCGCCGAAATACGTATGGTTGCCCATAAGGCGCTGGGCGAGGAACATACCTGCGGTTTCCGCGCGAGCATTCGAAATAAAGCGCCTGTTGCCCGGGTCTTGGTACCCGATTGATCGCTAATCTCAAGACAACCACTCCGGAGAAGACTCATGAACCTGAAGACCATCGCCATCGCTTCGGCCGTCGGCAGCCTGCTGGCGCTCGGCAGCGCCAGTGTTTCCGCCGCCGATGCCGCCAAGGAAAAGTGCCTTGGCATCGCCGAGGCCGGCAAGAACGACTGCGCCGCCAAGGCGCATTCGTGCGCGGGACAGTCCAAGGTCGACAAGAGCCCTGACGACTGGAAGTACGTGCCGAAAGGCGAGTGCGAAAAGATGGGCGGCAAAGTGTCGATGGAAAAGAAGGCCATGTAACGGCCCATGACGCGCCTCGATTCACGAGGTGTGCCGCTGGGGCCGGTTCCGGCACGCGCCGGGATCGGCCTCAGGTCCGTTCATCACGACGCTCTCGTTGCCGAGCGTCCAGCGGTAGGCTGGATCGAAGCGCACACCGAAAACTACTTCCACGAGGGCGGCGCCGCGCCGCGTGCGCTCGAGCGCGCTCGTGCTAACTATCCTCTCAGCCTGCACGGCGTCGGCCTCGGACTCGGTTCGGTCGATGGCATCGATCGAGACCATCTCAAGCTCGTGAAGCGGGCGATCGCGCGCTTCGAGCCCGGCCTCGTCTCCGAGCACGCCTGCTGGGGCCACGCCGGCGGCGAGCATTTCAACGACCTGTTGCCACTGCCGTACACCACTGAAGCCGTCGAGCTGCTCGCGCGCCAGGTCGGCGAAGCGCAGGATTTCCTCGGTGTACGCCTGCTCGTGGAAAACGTTTCTAGTTACGTCACCTTCGAGCATTCGCACCTGAAGGAGTGGGAGTTTCTCAGTGCCGTGGCGGCAACCAGCGGTTGCGGACTGCTGCTCGACGTCAACAATGTTTATGTGAGCTCCCGGAACCTCAAGCTCGATGCGCGCGCATTCATCTGCGGACTGCCGGTGGGGAGCGTTGGCGAGATCCATCTCGCCGGTCACGCGCGCAGTGGAGACGTCCTCATAGACGATCACGGATCGCAGGTTTGCGACGACGTGTGGCAGCTTTACCGGCTGGCACTGGCGCGTTTTGGCGCCGTGCCGACTCTCATCGAATGGGACACCAACATTCCTGCGCTCGCGACACTGGTGGCGGAAAGTCAGCGCGCGGATCTGATCATGGGAGAGCTGCGTGGCCTCGCTGCGTGAGCTGCAGACATCATTCGCGGCCGCGCTGCGTGATCCGGCGGCCGCTTGCAATGTATTGCCGCCCGAGAATCTCGCCATCTACCGCAACAATGCGATCGTCACATTCCGCAGCGCGCTCGAGGGCAGTTTTCCAGTGCTGCGCAGGCGCGTCGGCGATGAGTATTTCCGCCAGCTCGCGTTCCTCTACCGGCAACGCTTTCCATCGCGCAGCGGCGATCTTCACTGGGTGGGGCGTGACTTCAGCGCGTTTCTTCTGGAGCACCTGCACGGCAGCGACTACGCCTGGCTCGCGGATCTCGCCCGCCTCGAGTGGTCGCGCGAGCTGGCGTCGGTGGCACCGGTGCAGGCGTCGGTCGGTGCTGACGTGCTCGCGCACTTCGCTCCCGAGCAGCTCGAGCATCTGGTTTTCACGCTCCAGCCGTCGCTTAGCCTGCAGGCATCCGACTTCCCCATCTTCACCATCTGGTCCGCGAACCAAACCGAGAATGCGCCGCCAGTGGATCAAACTATGCCCGGAGAATCCGGGTTGGTCCGTGCGCGAGCCTATGGTCTCGAGGTCCGCGCCCTTGAGCCCCGTCTCTTCTCTTATCTATCCGCGCTCGCCGTCGGAGCTCCGCTCGGTGAAGCCGTGTCGACCTCCGGTCTCGACCAACAGGGACTCATGACCGCACTCGGCTTTGTTTTCAATGAAGCGTTGGTGTGCGCCGTCAGCTTGGGAGCGGCTGCTCCGAGGTTGGGGACATCGTCCTGATGTGACCCCAACCCCGTGGCACACATCCTCAGAGGGGCGGAGTCGGCGGACTGGCAAGAAACGGAAACTGCGTGTCCGAATGCACCCGATCGTCGGCATCCACGCCGTCGCTCACTCCGCTGGTGTGACCACGAACCAGCAGTGAATGGAACACGTCAACGGCATCGTAGTTTGGGGTGCGGCCGCCACAGTCATGATTCGCTGCACCAGCGTGATGATATTCGGCGGCCAGATATTGATGACAGCTCTTCGCGGTGCTGTTCACCCAGAGGCGGTCATCCGCCAAGAGTTGCGCGAGCTCAGAATATCGCGTTGCCGGCGTCGCGTTTTGCACTGCCAGCCATTGGTTGCCGCAGACGCCATCAAACGCGTCATAGATTGCCAGTGTCGCGGCGATGTCCGCCTCGAAATCAGCCCATCCGGTACGCGGCGGGTGGTTCGGTGGCGCCGCGCGTACCGACGTTGTGCCCCACACGCCTAACAATGGTCCTCCGTGGTTCACGGCCTTAAGATCCACGGAAATCACCAACGCCGCGATTTTCCAGCCCGCGAGAAGGTTCGCTCCAGCGTGACCGTCGGAGTGTTGCCATTCGTCGAGGATTCTCGCGACCGTCGCCCGGGTGAAGCGCGGGCAACCAGCACCATCCCGTGCCACGCCAGCCGTCAGAACCGCGCCCGCCACGTTCAACGCGGCGCGTGTGCCGCGCACATTGTCGTAAAACGGATCGTCGCGAACGCCCGCGAAAACGCGAAAGCGGCCTTGCTCACTCATGAGTCCCGACGGGCTGCCGGCATCGCCGCGCGCCCGCTCGACATCGCCCAGGCGGCATTGCGGTGCGAACGCCGACTCGAAGTCGCACTCGAAGTCGATCGTGGCGTCGGTCTTGCCGACGGACTTGCCGCTGTCGATGTGAAACGAGTAGCGGACGTGATCGGAAAACTTGCCGCCGACGATAGTCATCACGAGATTCAATCGTCCGTCGTGAGACCACGCGTAGAGGTCGCCGATATCGCCGGAGGGATCGGCGATCACCGCCGCGGTGTCGAGATGATCGGACGCGTTTGCCGCCGGTGTGCCGACGCGAGGACAGCGCTGACGATGAATCTGCCGATCAATGCGCGCGTTTGCATTGTGGTTCCCTGATTGTTTGCCGACGCCGCGATTGGCGCCGCAATACTTCGCCACGCCTGCGCCATTCACGCTGTCGAGATCTTTAGCGAGTCGATCACTAAAGATTTCGACAGCCGTGGCTTGCCGCCCATGGCCCACTGCGCTCCATGACAAACATCCATCGCAGGGCCTTCCTCGCCTACGCGGGCGCGCTCGTAGCTGCACAGGGGCTGGCGGCGTGCGCCGTACGCAGCACGGAACCGGTGACACACGAAACCCTCGATGCGGCACGCTTCACCGCACTACGAAGCTTTGTGCGCACGCCGTTCGGGGACGTTGCCCATGTGTCGCACGGCAATGGACGGGCGGTGTTGCTGTTGCATGGCTTTCCGCTCAATGGATTTCAATGGCGTGGCGTCATCGAGATGCTCTCGCCGTACGCGCGCTGCATCGCCCCGGATTTTCTCGGTATGGGCCAGTCGCGCGCCGCGGCCGGTCTGGATCTCGGACCAGAATCCCAGGTGTCGATGCTTGCGTCGTTGCTCGACAGCCTTGGAATTGCGCGCGCGGATTTCATCGCCAATGACAGCGGTGGTGCGGTCGCGCAGTTGTTCGCGGTGCGGCATCCAGAACGCGTTCGAAGCCTGCTGCTCACCAACGGCGATACTGAAATTCAGAGTCCACCGGCGGCGATGCGCCCGGTCATCGAACTGGCGCGGCAAGGGCGATTCGTCGACGAGTGGCTGGTGCCTTGGTATGCCGATCCCGAGCGCGCGCGATCGGACCAGGGGATTGGCGGCCTGTGCTACGCGGATCGCTCTCACCCGACGAATGAAGCCCTGCGAATATACTTTCAGCCGCTTATTGATTCACCAGAGCGTAAATCCTGGCTCCAATCCTACGCATTAGCACTAGGAAGGAACGCTCTGAACGGAGTTCAAAGCACTCAACGCGAGAGCCGAATGCCGGTCCGTATCGTCTGGGGCATCGACGACACGATCTTTGATGAGGCCAACGCAGATTATCTCGACCAAAGTTTTGGAAACTCGCACGGCGTTCGCCGCCTGAAAAACGCGAAGCTCTTTTGGCCGGAAGAGCGTCGGGACATCGTGGCCGCGCAGGCACGCATCCTTTGGGAATCCGCACCGGTGTAGCGACTCCTATACTGCCGCGTACTCACCGCGGGGATCTCGATGCGCACATTTTCAGTCGCCTGTCTTTCTCTGCTCGTTGCCATCGCGGCCGCGCCGGCCGGTGCGCAGGGCGCCGAGAATTTTGTACCGGCACCTGTGATCTTCGATACCGACATCGGCACCGACATCGACGACGCGTACGCGCTCGCGGTTCTCATGCACCGGCCGGAATTGCGCCTGCTCGGAGTCACCACCGTCTCCGGCGACGCCGTGGCCCGCGCACGGCTCGCGGCGAAGCTCATGCAGGTCGCCGGCGGCATGTGGGCCGGCGTGCCGGTGTACGCCGGGCTCTCTGGTTCCACGCAGTACATGAAGCAGGTCGAGTGGGCTTCCGGGTTCACTTCGCCGAGCCTGCATGACGCCGGTGGCGTCGAATTCATGCGCCGGGAAATCAATGGCCATCCAGGTGAGGTCACGATCATCGCCGTCGGCGAACTCACCAATGTGGCCGTGTTGCTCAGGTCGGAGCCCGGCATCGCCAGGAAGATCCGCGCCATTTCACTCATGGGCGGCTCTATCTACCGTGGATACGCGGCCGGTTCGAAGCCGGAGCCGGAATGGAACATCAAGTCAAATGCCTCCGCCGCGCGCACCGTGTTCACCTCGGGAGTGCCGTTGCTGATGGCACCGCTCGACTCCACCGCGGATCTCAAGCTCACGTCGGAAATGCGCGTGCAGCTGTTTTCGCGCGGCACACCGCTCAACGACGCGCTCGCGTCACTGAACTCCATCTGGCGTCACACCAATACGTGGAAGGGCGAAAACCCGACGCTGTTCGACGTCCTCGCCGTGGACCTGGTGACTCCGCGCAGGCCTTACAAGCTGACGCCGTTGCACGTCGAGGTGGCGGCCGATGGACTCACGACGCCGGTCGACGCGGCCAAGGCCAATGCCAGCGTTGCGCTTGAAGTCGACGCCGCGGCATTCATGCGCGACTTCGTCGAATTGCTGGTGCGCTGACGATTCAGTTGTGAACGGCGTAAAGCGGAATCTTCTCGCGGCGCCCGACGGCGTTGATGGCCGCGGCAACGTCGGGGCGTGCGATCAAGGCGTCCCAGCGTGCTTCCGTTTGGGGACGCTTCGGCGCGTGCGGCAACGGCTTGTAGTCCTGCACTTCGCCCAGTGCCGCGGAGCGCTGGTCGGGATCGTGCAGACGCGCAATCAGCAGCGCCGCCGCCCCGTCCAGGTCACCGGCATCGATCATTGCCTCCTGCCACGTGCTTTCGGCGTCGTCGTGGTGTTCGCGCAAATAGGCCAGCACGTTATCGGCTTCCCGCGTATTGCCGAGCTGTAGATAGGCGCAATAGCGGACATGTTGAAGCTGCATACGGCCGTATGGGCTCAGTGAGTGAGCCCAGTCGATGCCATCGAGCGCCTCCAGCGCCTTCTGCGCGCGGCCGATCTCCAGGTAGGCCGCTCCCAGGTTGATCCTCTGGCTCACGTTGATGGCCCCATTTTCCTGTTGGTGATTGCCCGCCTCCAGAACGGTCAGCGCGTCCTCCCAATGGCCCATTGCCCGAAGCGATGACGCCTTGTGGTTGTAGATCCAGTTGAGCTTGTCAGCACCGTCGTCGTACGGCGGCGAATCGGCGGGCGCCGCAGCCACGCGTGCGATCACCTCGTTGGTGAGCGCCAGCAATTCTTCGAAGCGTCCGGCTTCCTGAAGTGTGTAGCCGTATTGCACGCGTGCGGTCATCGAGCGTGGATCTGCCGATACCGCTTTCGCCAGAAGCTTGCGTTGATAGTTCAGCGCCGCAGTGATGTCGAAAACTTTCGGCTCCGCCCTGACGAGCACATCGAACCTGCGATCGATGCGCATCTGCACCAGCGTCTCGGTGTTCTGCACGCGTTTGGAGATCTCGCGGGCGCGGGGCAGATCGTTGCGATCGAGCGCGTCAACTATGAGTTCCTGCCACAGACCGTCCGGCTGGAGGCCCAACTGGAGCGTGAAATTGGCGGCGAAAAGCGCATTCAGGAGTTCGAGCTGCTCGCTCCTGTGTTTGCCGTCGTCATTCGCGCGAAAGCCCACCCTGCTGATCAGCTGGGAGTCGCCCGTGGCGATGGCTTTGGGCCAGCGCTTCGCGACGGCGGTGGTGGCGATCGCTGCATCGGCCCAATCATCCACCCACGCCGCGTATTGCGCGCGCATGAGCCAGTGAATGGCAGTCGCCTGCGGAAACTCCGTGGCCATAGCCATGTATTCGTGCGCGCCGAGCGAATCCTCGCGGCCAAGATCCGCAGCGGCGCCCAGAACCAGAACCTGGAACTGCAGCGAGCTCGCAGCCTCGGCAAGCTCCGGCATTTGCATGACTTCACCGATGGCGTCGGCCCCTTCCTGGAACCTGCCCGCCTGCAATGCCTTCCGGGCGCTCTCGATCGTCGCCAGGACACCGCGCTTTTTCGCGGCGGGAGCGGACTCGGCGGCTCGAGCGACGTGAGGTGTCCCCCAGGCACTCAAAGCAAGGACGACGAAGAGAATGAAGTGGCGCGCGGTCATCTGCCTATTGCAGCTTGATTTCGGTGACGTAGAACTTGGGTAGATCCGCAGCCGACACGTTTTGTACCCAGATCCCGTCGATCAACCGGTCTTCCGCGCCAAGAACGGCGAGCGGCTGCTCGACCAGCTTCCAGCCGGTATTGCTCAGACTGACGAGGTAGCCCTCACCGAGCGGTTTGCCTTCTGCCAGCGCGAAGATGCGTACCTGTCCGTCGGGCGCCGAGCCTTGAATCAGCAGGCTCAGTTTCTTCAAGCCCGTGGTATTGAAGGCATCGTGATGCAGATAGAGCGCCTGCCACGGGCCCGCTTCGACCTTGATGGGTTTTCGGGCGCTGCCTTTGACCTCGACGCTGAGCTCGGCCTTGGCCCAGCTCCAGTTCTGCCAGCCGTCGGCGAGCGCCGTGTCATAGACGGGGATTTCTTTCGGCGCGACATCTGCCGCCTGGCCAGATGCAGCGGGAGCCAGGAACGCCCCCACGGTCAACACCGTGGCGCTCAGAGCTGCATAAGCCGTTGGACTGCGCATATTCCCTCGGAGGTTTTTGTTTTCCGCGAATAGTGTAAGTCCCGGCGCAATAAATGCGTATGCGCGACGTTAGTTAGGGCTCATCACATCATTGGCTAGTTGGCATCCTCGACGGCACACTGACCAGAACTGCCCCGGTTCCTCCGACCGAAGCGAAAAAGCGGCGCCTTAGAATCAGCTCGAGCCTGTTGGATCTCAAGTGCGTTGGAATCGGCGCCTCTGGCAATCAACGGGTTAGGCGCGGCAAGTGAGACAGCCGGACTCGCTGGTCTCAATTGGTGTGTCGCTGGGACGCGCAGGAATGAGTCCATTGAAGCGCAGCGCTGGAAGGACCGGGATTCGAAGCCGCATTCGACCGTCTGGAGCTATTGCAGGTTTGACTATCTAGTCGCGAGCGGCCCGCAGGCACAGCACGAAAAGAAGGGCAATCAGCACAAACAAACTCGTGTTGATCGCGAGCAGATGAATGTTCGTGAGCGCGCGTTCACTCGTCCCTTCGTAGATGAGACCCATATTCGCATTGGTTGCGCCGTGCAGCAGCATGATGGGGATGAGGCTTTGGCGCGTACGCAGAAAAATGGCGGTTATGATCACGGACAGGGCCACGCCCGTGAGTGTAGCCAGCAGCAGCACCAGCATGGTGTGTGACAGTGAACCCGTGAGCGCGTAGTTACTCTGGCCCCACAGTGGGAAATGCCATAGCGACCAAAGTAAGCCCGTCAGAAGCGCGGCACTCAACCAGCCATTTCTGGCAAGCAAACGCGGCAACATGAAACCGCGCCAACCCAGTTCCTCACCGACACTGAACAGTCCGTTGATGAACGCCAGCATCAGAAAGCTGCTCAACCATTTCGTGAAGATCGGGAAACGCACCACCTCATCGAAAGTCTCAGCCCAGAGGTACGCCCCCAACCATTGCGGCAGCAACGGAACCGCCAGGGCAACCAGAATCCACACCACGGGAAGTCGCAGCACGACGATCCGGCCGAGCAGTTCCCTTACGCCGCGACCACCCTCGCTCGCGAACACGACGATGAGCGCGGCCAACGCGGGCGTGAAACCATAGACGAGCCCGACACGCTGGTAGGCCTCTCGCATCGCGGCCACGTCGCCAATGCGAAATCCCTCCGGCAACTGCCAAAGCAGCATGGCAAGGCAGGCCAATGTGAAGCTAAGCGTATAGAAGGCGGCGATTTGCACTGACGCAGAATAGCGTCATGCGGCAGGTTTTTCCGCTTCAAATGCCGCCGGTAGTTTGGGGCCACCAGAGAATGCTAGGCCGGGGAGCGAATGTATGGCAGGTGTGCACTGCTAAAAGCAGCCTACGAAAATCTCACCTGTCGTGGCGCTGCCCTACGCAAATCGAGCAGTTAGGCGGCCGGTTATTTTCCAGTGCCACATCTTGAGACGCAGTGACGCGCGAATTGAGACCCTACAAGAGCCTTAAACGTCCAGGTTCGAAACCGCCAGCGCATTCTTCTCGATGAACTCGCGGCGCGGTTCGACCTGGTCGCCCATGAGCGTGGTGAAGATCTCATCGGAGGCGACGATGTCTTCGATGCGCACCTGCATGAGCCGGCGCGTTTCCGGATTGATCGTGGTGTCCCAGAGCTGCGCGGGGTTCATTTCGCCCAGGCCCTTATAGCGCTGGATGGACTGACCCTTGCGCGCCTGGTCGAGCAGCCACGTCATGACCTGTTTGAACGAGCCGACATCCTCGCGGACCTCGCCGCGACGGATGAAGGCGCCTTCCTCGATCAGACCCTTGAGCGTCTTGCCGAGCTCGACGATGCGGCGGTATTCCGCCGACTCGAAAAACTCCTTGGGCAATGCCTTCTCGGTGATCGAACCATGCTCGGTCTTGCTGACCAGCACGCGCGCGGGATGGCTATCCACCTGGCGCAGTTCGACGCGATAGCTGCGCGGACTGTCCGCCAGTCCGTTGAGCTGGCGAGCGAGATCGGCGGTCCAATCGCGCATCCAGTCGGCGCGCTCGAACTCGGCAGCACTGACCGAGGGCATGTAGATCAGCTGATCGAGCAAGCGTTCATCGTAGCGGCGGGCCCAACGTTTGATGATGGCCTGCACTTCCATGTACTGACGGGCGAGCGCTTCGAGCCCGGGGCCTGAGAGTGGCGGCGCGGCGTTATTGACGTGCAGCGCTGCATCATCGAGAGCGGAAGCCAGCAACATGGTGTTGAGCTCGATGTCGTCCTTGACGTAGACCTCTTGCTTGCCGCGCTTCACTTTGTAGAGCGGCGGCTGCGCGATGTAGATATGCCCGCGCTCGATGAGCATCGGAATCTGCCGGTAGAAGAATGTGAGCAGCAGCGTGCGGATGTGCGAACCGTCCACGTCTGCGTCGGTCATGATGATGATGCGGTGATAGCGCAGCTTGTTGATGTCGAATTCGTCGCGACCAATGCCGCAGCCGAGCGCGGTGATCAGTGTGCCGACTTCGGCGGACTGCAGCATCTTGTCGAAGCGCGCTTTCTCGACGTTCAGGATCTTGCCCTTGAGCGGCAGGATGGCCTGGGTACGCCGATCACGGCCTTGCTTGGCCGAACCACCTGCCGAGTCACCCTCGACGATGAAGATTTCGCAGAGCGCGGGATCTTTCTCCTGGCAGTCGGCGAGTTTTCCCGGCAGACCCGCGATGTCGAGCGCGCCTTTACGACGCGTCATTTCACGGGCTTTTCTCGCTGCTTCACGGGCGCGAGCCGCGTCGATGATCTTGCCGACGATGGCTTTGGCCTCGGCCGGATGCTCTAACAAGAATTCGGAAAGTTTCGCGGCAACCGCGGACTCGACCACGCCCTTCACTTCCGACGAGACCAGTTTTTCCTTGGTCTGTGAAGAAAATTTCGGATCGGGTAGTTTGACGGAAAGAATGGCCGTGAGACCTTCGCGCGAATCGTCGCCGGTGGTCGGGACCTTCTCTTTCTTCGCCGCCATCTCTTTTTCGATGTAGTCGTTCAGCGTGCGCGTGAGCGCCGCGCGAAAGCCCGAGAGATGCGTGCCGCCGTCCTTCTGCGGAATGTTGTTCGTGTAGCAATACATCGACTCGGTGTACGAGTCGTTCCACTGCATGGCGACTTCGACCCCGATCGGTCCTTCCTGGGTGCGGAACCAGAACACCGACGGGTGGATTCCGGAGCGTGAGCGATTCAGGTGTTTAACGAACTCCTGAAGTCCGCCTTCGTGCTGGAACACGTCGTTCTTCGCTTCGCGTTCATCGACCAACTCGATGCGCACACCGGAATTGAGGAACGAGAGCTCCCGCAAACGCTTGGCGAGGATCTCGTAGTCGAAAGTAATGTTCGTGAAGATGGTTGGGCTGGCTTTGAACCGGATGACCGTGCCGCGCTCGGTGGTGTCGCCGGTGATGGCCAGGGGCGCCACCGGGTCGCCCAGGCGGAATTCCATCTTGTGGGCTTTGCCATCGCGATTGACGGTTAACCACAGGTTATCCGACAGGGCATTCACAACCGACACGCCGACACCGTGTAAACCGCCCGAAACCTTGTACGAGCTGTCATCGAACTTACCGCCGGCATGCAGCACGGTCATGATGACCTCGGCTGCTGAACGCCCCTCGTCGGCGTGAATGTCGGTTGGGATGCCGCGGCCGTTATCCGAAACGGTAACGGATTCGTCGGCGTGGATAGTCACGACGATCCGGTCGCAATGGCCCGCCAGCGCCTCGTCGATGGCGTTATCCACAACCTCGAAAACCATGTGGTGCAGGCCCGTGCCGTCATCGGTATCGCCGATGTACATGCCGGGTCTTTTGCGCACCGCGTCAAGACCCTTTAAGACCTTGATTTTGCTGGAATCGTAGACGTCGTCGTTGGCCATGACGTACTCGGAAAAACGGGCGCGAATTATAGCTGTTTTATGCGCCCTTGTTCCACGTGAAACGTGGCTTTAGGTGCTTGAAAAAGCGCGGTTTCCTGGGTGAGAGAAGTCGCGATCATTTGGCATCGAAGCGACGAGAGTTCATCGAACAAACGCTGCAGATTTTTCCCGTCCAGCTCGGCCGCAGGGTCATCCAAAAGCAGTACGGCGCGCAGGTTGAGTTCATCCTGCAACAGGCGAAGTTGCGAGACGATCATTGCCACAGCCGTCAGCTTTTGCTGTCCGCGTGAGAGTGTTTCCCGGGCGATCCGATGATTCCGTCGAAGCGTCACATCAGCCCGATGGGGGCCTGCGGTTGTCGTTCCTCTGGCGCGATCTCGCTCCGAGTGTGAACGAAGCGATTCTTCAAACGACGTACCGGCCAACCAACCTGTCGTGAAGCCAACCGATACGTCCAGCCCGCCGAAGCGCTCAAACGTTTGGCTGAGCCGCGGTATCAGCCGCTCGATGCTCCGCTGCCTGGCTTCCGTGATCGCCACTCCATTCTGAATGAGCTCGCCGTCCCAGGCCGAGATTTCCCCTGCCCCAGTGCGAAGCGCGGCGTTGCGTTGCTTTAATGCCCGACTGTAGCGTGCCCAATGCAAGCCGAAGGTTGGTTCCACGTGGAACACGAGCCAGTCGAGCCAGCGGCGGCGACGTTCTGGGCCCTGATCCACCAGCTTGTGAATTTCCGGATCAATCGCCTGAACGGGAATCACACCGGAAAGTTCAAGGAGCGAAAGCGCATTCTCCCCGTCAATCCTGGCGCGCGTACCACCGTCAGCGGCGACCTCGACCCCGGCGCGCTTGGGAGGCGAATCATCGGTAAGGCCGAATACGGTCAGTTTCGGCTGACCATGACGAATAAGCCTTTCAGTGCTTCGTGTGCGAAACGATCGCCCTCGACCCAAAAGGAATATCGCCTCCAGCACCGAAGTCTTTCCGGTGCCGTTCTCGCCGGCAATCAGATTGAGCTCTGGCGACAACTCGAGCGCCGCCGATTCGATACAGCGCAGGTTTTCGATGCGCAGCTCAGCCAGGGACATTGCGCTGCGGCTTCAAAGACCGCGGGCTTACAGCCGCATCGGCATCACGACGTATTTGGAATTCGTTACTCCCACCGCGCGCACCAGACAGCTGCTATTGCCATCGGTCAGCCCGAGCACGACCTTCTCCGAATCCACGGCAGCAAGGGCGTCCAACAAATACGTGACGTTGAAGCCGATCTCGACTTCATCGCCCTTGTACGTGACCTCCACCTGATCCTCAGCTTCTTCCTGTTCGGGGTTATGTGCTTGGATCGTGACGAGATCTGACTTCAAATTGAGCCGAACTCCGCGATACTTCTCATTTGAGAGGATTGCCGTCCGCTGCAACGCTTGGCGAAGACCTTCGCGATCCGCCTCGACTTGTTTGGTGGGATTGGCCGGAATGACCCGACCATATTCCGGAAATCTGCCGTCAATGAGCTTCGATGTGAAGCGAATATCGCCGATCTGAACGCGAACGTGACTGGTGCCGATCGCTAGGTCGACGTTGCCATCTCCGCCCAAAATACGCTGAAGCTCGAGCACGCCTTTGCGCGGAAGGATTACTTGCTGGTTTGTCTTGGCTTTTGTTTCCAGTTCGGCTTCGCAAAGCGCCAGACGATGGCCATCGGTGGCAACAGCACGCAGGATTTTTCCGTCGGTCTCGAGCAAAAGGCCGTTCAAGTAGTAGCGAACGTCTTGCTGTGCCATCGAAAAGTGCGTCTTGTCGATTAAACGTCTGAAATCTCCCTGGGAGAGAGTCAGTGTTTGCTGAGCATTGATTTCTTCAACCACCGGAAATTCCGCAGCCGGCAATGTCGACAGTGTGAATTTCGACTTTCCACCCTTGATCGACACACGTTCGCCGTCGGTCGCAACCGTTACCTGCGTTTTCTCCGGAAGCGCCCGGAAAATATCGAGCAGCTTTCGGCCGGGAACGGTGACGTCGCCAGGCTGCTGAACCGTCACGTCGCTCGCCGCCACCAATTCCACTTCGAGATCGGTGCCAGTGATGCTGATCCGGTTGTTCCGCGCTGCCAACAGGACGTTGGAAAGCACCGGCATGGTTTGCCGACGTTCAACGACGCCGATAACGCTTTGCAGGGGAGCGAGGATTTGCTCGCGGGTCGCGGAGAGCTTCATGCGATTGCCTTCTGTTCTTAAAGATTTAAAGCCAGTAGTAGTAGCAGTAGAGCCTGTGAATGATGGGGATCGTTCGAAAACCTTCTTTCAATCAGCCCTCTGCCTGCCATTCACGGTCTAACCAACTTACCCACACCCTGATGATCCCCTGTGCATGAGCTGTGGACTATTTTGTCCACAAAACTATCCACAGGCATTCCACAGTCATCCGGTCAGGGTTCTCAACAGGTTTTGATAATCCTCACCGACGCGTTGTTCTGCCACGCGCAAATCCCGGATGCGCCCACACGCATGCAACACCGTCGTGTGGTCTCGTCCACCGAATGCATCCCCGATCTCCGGCAGGCTGTGCGTCGTCAATTCTTTCGCGAGCGCCATCGCAACCTGGCGCGGCCGCGCGATGGAACGGCTACGGCGTTTTGAAAGCAGATCCGCCACGCGCAGTTTGTAGTAGTCCGCAACCGTCTTCTGAATATTTTCGATAGTGATCAATTTCGCCTGCAATGTCAGCAGGTCTTTCAACGCGTCCTTCGTGAATTCGAGCGTGATCGGCCGGCCGGTGAAACGCGAATTCGCGATCACACGTTTCAACGCTCCTTCGAGTTCACGAACGTTCGAGCGAATCCGCTTCGCTACGAAGAACGCGACTTCTTCCGGAAGCTGCACGTTCGCCGCCTGCGCTTTGCCGATGAGAATGGCCACACAGGTTTCGAGCTCGGGCGGTTCGATCGCAACCGTGAGGCCCCATCCGAAGCGGGATTTAAGCCTTTCTTCGAGGCCCGAGACCTCTTTCGGATATCGATCGGCGGTGACGATCACCTGCTGCTGGCCTTCGAGCAGCGCATTGAACGTGTGGAAAAATTCTTCCTGCGAGCGATCCTTGTTCGCGAAAAACTGGATGTCATCGATGAGCAACGCGTCGAGCGAGCGATACGCCGTCTTGAATTCGTTCATCTTGTTGTGCTGAAGCGCGATGACCATGTCACTCACGAAACGCTCGGAGTGAATGTAGGCAATGCGCGCATCCGGATCTCGCGCCTTGATGGCGTGACCGACCGCTTGCATGAGATGCGTCTTGCCGAGACCCACACCGCCGTAGATGAACAAAGGGTTGTAGGCGCGGCCGGGATTTTCCGCGACCTGAACGGCCGCTGCCTTCGCGAGCTGATTGCTCTTGCCTTCGACGAAACCGTTGAACGTGAAATCGGGATTGAGCCGGACGCCAACGACGATGCCTTCGCTGCGTTTCGGCCGCGTTGCGCCATTGATCTCGACCGGCTTGAGTTGCACCTGCTCGGGTGCGCGCGAGCCCACTTCGACGGTCACGATGGGCGCGTCACCTTCGACGAAACGGCGCACGATCTCACCCAGACGCGACAATAAGTGAGCGTTGACCCAGTCCACGGCAAAGCGATTGGGCGCCAGCAACTTGAGCGCGCCACTGCTCTCCACCGCCTGCAGCGGACGGACCCACATGTTGAAGTGCTCGCCCGGCAGTTCGTCCTCCAGGGCGCGCATGCAGCGCGTCCAGAGTGAGCTTCCGTCCACCTGTGTGGTTTCGCGCGTCGCTGCTGTCACCGGTGGATTGATCCGCTTGGGAAGCTTGGGGCTGGAAAAAGGGGTGCGAAGTCTAGCCTTTCCTGACGGGATTGTATTGACACCCGGAGCACCGGCTGCGTAACCTTCCCGCCCTTTTTTCCGGGATATCAGCGGCTTTGGGCCGATCATCATGAAACGCACTTATCAGCCGAGTAAGATCAAGCGCAAACGCGCCACGGGTTTCCGCGCCCGCATGAAAACCACGGGCGGGAAAAAAGTTCTTGCACGCCGCCGGTCGAAGGGCCGCAAGAAGATCGTTCCCTAAAGACGCGCGAGCTCGTCGTTGGCGCGGGCCGCAATGCAGCCCAATTCCCGTCCGTTACGTTTTGGCCCCGAGCTACGTCTGCGGAGCAAGCTGCAGTTCGATGCGATCTACGCCGGTGGCCGGCGCATCGACGATCGCTTCTTCGGGCTGCGAATAAAACCGAACGGCCTCGGACATCCGCGGCTTGGGCTGGCGGTCGCGGTTAAAACCGCCGGGAACGCGGTGGCGCGCAATCACCTGCGGCGCCAGGTACGTGAGTCGTTCCGCCTGGCGCAACACGAGTTGCCCGCAGTCGATATCGTGGTAGCCGCAAAAATACCCGCGCGTGAAGCACCGGCGGCAACTCTGCGTGCTAGCCTCGCGACCCTTTGGCAACGCGTCGCAACTACATGCGCTACGTCCTGAAATATCTGATCCGCGGATACCAGCTCGCCATCAGCCCGTTGCTCGGGCCGCGCTGCCGTTTCTTTCCGTCGTGCTCACAGTACGCAATCGAGGCCATCGAGACTCACGGCACCCCGCGGGGAGGCTGGCTCGCGATGAAACGTATTTCCCGTTGTCACCCATGGCACGAGGGTGGGTTCGATCCCGTCCCGGCCTGTTGCAAACATTCGCATGACTAACAACATCCGCGTATTTCTCTGGCTGGGCCTGGCCCTCGCGCTCTGGCTCAACTATTCGCAATGGCAGCTGGACTACGGCCCGAAGGCCGTGCCCACCGTCAGCGGCGCCGCGGCCCCAAATGGAGTCACCGGCGCTCCAAAAGCCTCAGATATTGCCGATAGTGTTCCGCAGGCGATTCAAACGGCACCTACCAGTAACGCGACATCTGACGCGGCGCCCGCAAGTTCGCAGGCGCCGACGGTTGTCGATTCAGCCGAAAGCCCCGGCACCAAAAAGATCCGCGTCACGACCGACGTGCTCGTGCTCGATATCTCGCTGACCGGCGGAACGCTCGTCCGTGCGGAGTTGCCGAGCTATCCGATCGTCAAGGGCCAACCCGACCCGGTCGTGCTTTTCAACACGGATTCGCCGACCACTAACTACGTCCTGCGGACCGGCCTTGCGAATCCGAAGAATCCCAACAGTCCCACGCACCAGGCCACATTTAGCGCGCCCGCCGATCAATTCTCGCTCGCGCCCGGCCAGGACCAACTGCGCGTACCGCTGACCTGGACTGACGGCAGCGGCGTCACGGTCACCAAGACCTTTGTCTTCACCCGCAGCATGTACGTCATCGGTCTTGAATACCGGATCGACAACGGCACCCAGGAGCCGTGGCTCGCGGCGCCGTACGCGCGCATCGTGCGTTTCGATCCGCTGGTCGAGCGGTCGATGTTCCACTTCAGCGCCGAGGCCTACGCCACACGCGGTCCGGCCATCTATGACGGAAAGAAGTACACGAAACTCAAGCTCGACAAGAAAGAAGACGCCGCACTTTCAGTAGACGTGACGAACGGCTGGATCGCCGGAATGCAGCATCACTTCGTGAGTGCCGTCATTCCCGATCACGCCGCGCCTTACCATTTCACGTTGCAGGTGAATGGCCGCGAGTACTCGCTGACGGCGCTCGGTCAGGTGCAGACCGTGCCGGCCGGCGGCAGCAAGACGCTCAAGGAAACACTGTTCGTTGGACCGAAACTGCAGAAGCAGCTCGACTCGGTACACCCGGAGTTGAGTCGCGTCGCCGACTACGGCGTGTTGACGCTGGTCTCGAAGCCGCTCTTCTGGCTGCTCGACCAGGCGCACTCGATTGTGCGCAACTGGGGCCTCGCGATCATGCTCGTGACGTTCCTGCTCAAGCTCATGTTCTATCCGCTTTCCGAGAAAGCCGGGCGCTCGATGGCACGCATGCGTTCGCTCGCACCGCGCCTGAAAGCGCTGCAGGAAACCTATAAGGACGACCGCACCAAGCTCGGCCAGGCAACCATGGAGTTGTACAAGCAGGAGAAGGTGAATCCGCTTGCTGGCTGCCTGCCCATGATTATCCAGATGCCAGTCTTCCTGGCGTTCTACTGGGTGCTGCTCGAAAGCGTGGAAATGCGCCAGGCGCCGTTCTTCGGCTGGATCAACGATCTGTCGGCGCGCGATCCATTCTTCATTCTGCCCGTGCTCAACGGTCTGGCGATGTGGGGTCAGTCCAAACTGAATCCGCCGCCGCCGGATCCAGTGCAGGCCAGGATCTTCCAGTTCATGCCGGTGGTCTTCTCGGTGATGTTCGCGTTTTTCCCGGCCGGCCTGGTCCTGTACTGGGTCACGAACACCAGCCTAACCATCCTGCAGCAGTGGAACGTCAACCGGAAGATTGCTCTCGAGGACGCAGCGCGCAGGAAGTAGCCGCGCTGCAGCGCAGAGCAACCGGCGTAGACTCCCGCTTCCGCGGCCCCGCCGCGCGAGCGCATGAGCCATCCCGACACCATAGTGGCAGCAGCATCACCGCCTGGACGTGGCGGCGTCGGCGTGGTGCGCGTGTCAGGGCCGAAGGCCCCCGAAATCGCGGCGACGCTCGTGGGTGAACTACCGGTCGCGCGTCACGCTACGCTGGCGAAATTCCTCGACGCGGCAGGCAGTCCGATCGACATCGGCATCGCGCTGTTCTTTCCGGGCCCACAGTCGTACACCGGCGAGCACGTGCTCGAACTGCAAGGCCATGGCGGCCCGGTGATCGTCGAACAACTGGTGGAACGCTGCCTGGAACTCGGCGCGCGGCGCGCACGGCCCGGTGAATTCACCGAGCGCGCTTTCCACAATGACAAGATCGATCTTGCTCAGGCGGAAGCCGTGGCCGATCTCATCGACGCCGGTTCGCGCGAAGCCGCGCGCGCCGCCATGCGATCGCTGCAGGGCGAATTCTCCGGCATGGTGCAGGGGCTCACGGATGCGCTGATAGACCTTCGCATCTATGTGGAAGCCGCCATCGACTTTCCCGAAGAAGAGGTCGACTTTCTCGGCGACGCGGAGCTGCGCGTCCGGCTAGCTACCGTGCGCGGGCACTTCGACGCCGTGGCAACGGCGGCCAGCCAGGGACGCCTGTTGCGCGATGGCATGACGGTGGTGCTCGCCGGCCGCCCCAACTCCGGCAAGTCGAGCCTGCTCAACCGCCTGGCGGGCTACGAGGCGGCCATCGTCACCGCCGTTCCCGGCACCACGCGCGATGTATTGCGCGAACGCATCGATATCGACGGGTTGCCTCTGCACGTGCTCGATACCGCCGGACTGCGCGACTCGGACGATGTGGTCGAGCGCGAAGGCGTTCGGCGGGCGGCCGCCGAAATGGCGCGCGCCGATCGCGTACTGTTCGTGATCGATACCGCCGATGACCCGCTCGGCCGGGCCTTTGAGGAGGAGCGCGGGCGCCTGCCCGCCGAAGTGCCTGTGACGCTGGTGTTCAACAAGATCGATCTTGGGACGGGGATTCCTGTCGCCGACACGTATTCAGGACCGCCGCGCATCAATGTGTCGGCCGTTTCCGGCAAGGGGCTGGATCTGTTGCGTGCTCATCTGAAAGACAGCGTGAGTTTCCAGACCGCGGGTAGCGGGAGCATCTCGGCGCGGCGGCGTCATTTGGAGGCGCTTGCGCGCGCGCGCGAGTGTGTCGAAACTGCTGCCCACAAGCTCGAAGAGCATCGCGCCGGCGAGCTCATCGCCGAAGACCTGCGCCAGGGTCAGAAGGCGCTGGAAGAGATCACCGGGATCTTCACCGCGGACGACTTGTTGGGCCGCATCTTCGGATCATTCTGCATAGGCAAATGACATGTGGGTAGGTAATCGCTGTTATCCGCCGAAAGACGTGACCCTGGCTCTCGAGAGCCAGTTTGGTGAGTCCGTCAGCCAGATCAAGGTCATTCAATACAGCATCTACGTGCGCTTTCACTGGCGCGCAATCGCCACCACGCGCCCGAACCGCATCTATCTACGCGGTAGCGGCAAGGAATTCTTCGCCGACGGTCCGTTGGTGCTGCACGAATACTTTCACGTCATCCGGCAGTGGGGCACGGGCGATCTCACCATCCCCCGATACCTGCTGGAATGTTTCCGTCGCGGCTACTGGGACAATCGTTACGAAGTGGAAGCGCGTGAATACGCCAGCACGGAGATCTACCGCTATCGCGCGCTGCTGGCGCAGCACCGCACGACCGCGTTGCCGCCGGGCGTACATCCGATCCGCAAGAAATCAGCCTAGAAGCGCTTCGCGCCGGTACAACCGGCCGGCGATGTAGGTGAGCACCGCGCCGTAGACGAGCGTGCTGACCACCGACACCACCATGTGCAAGGGCACGATCTCTTCCGCGCGCACCACCGTGGTCATGAGCAGGTGCTGGCTCAGGAACGGCACGAACATGAGCCCGAGTTTGGGCTGAAGCCCAAGCATGCCGGCAAAGATCAGCGGCAACGTGGGAATGGTGATCACGAGTTGCAGGTAGGTCTGCGCCTCGCGATAGGTCTTGGCGAACGCCGAGATGATGGTGAGATAGGCCGAGCCGAACAGGATCACCGGCGCACAGCAGGCGATCAATTGCATCGCCGCGGCCGGGCCGAGATTCGCCGTGATGCCCAGTTGCTCCAGTCCCACGAAGCTCATGGCCACGGAAAACATGGTCACCGTGAGCACCAGCGAGATGAGCATGTACGACCCGGCCGCGGCGATCTTGCCGTAGATCAGGTTCTGGCGCGGAACCGGCGAGGTAAGCAGCACCTCCAGCGAACCGCGTTCACGCTCGCCGGCGGTGGCGTCGATGGCCAGATAGAGGCCGCCTAGCAACATCGACAGCAGGACCAGGTAGGTCATCATGTTGAGCACCAGCACCGAACGGCCGGTGGGTGTCGACACATCTATCTCCTGCACGGAAATGGGCAGCACCGAGATCGGATCGACCCCGCGTGCCAGGAAGCGCAGCTGCGCGATCTCGATGCCATAGTTCGATACCAGCGCGCGCACGCGCCGCGCGCCGCGGCGTTCGAAGCCACGGGAGCTGTCTGAATACAGCACCACGGGCGCGGGCTGGCCCTGTTGAAGGCGGGCGCCGAAATCCGCGGGAATCTCCAGGATGATCTTGTGCGTCTGCTTCGCCACGGCAGCGCGCGCCGCTGCTTCGTCGAAGTTCACCTTCACGACATCCACGCCGCGCGCCGTGAGGTAGTCGACCAGGTTCGGCGCATTCTGCGCATGCGACACCGACACGGAGATGTTCTCGTCGGACTGCGTTTCGGCGTGCGAGATGGTGAATTGCACCAGGCCCGCCACCAGGATGGGGCTGATCACCGGACCAAACACCAGCGCCGAGAGCAGCGTGCGCCGGTCGCGCAGATTCTCGCGAAATTCCTTGCGGAAAACCGCCCAGATGCCGCGCAGGTTCATTTCGGCGCACCGCTGCCGGCGTCATTGCCATGCATGAGGCTCACGAAGGCATCTTCGAGCTGCGAGTTGCCGGCGCGCGCGCGAATTTCCGCCAACGGGCCCGCGGCCACCACCTGGCCGTCGTTGATCACCACCACCTCGTCGCAGAGTTGCTCGACTTCCTGCATGACGTGGCTGGAGAACAGCACGCAGTGCCCGGCGTCGCGCAACTGGCCCAGCAGCTTACGCAGATTGCGCACCGCCATCACGTCGAGGCCGTTGGTGGGCTCGTCGAGCAATACGTTGCGCGGGCGGTGCACCAGCGCGCGCGCCAGCGCCGTCTTGAGCTTTTGTCCCTGTGAAAATCCTTTCGCCCGACGATCGGCGAACGACTGCATGTCGAGCATTTCGATGAGCTCGGCGGCCCGCGCCTCGCGATCCGTGCGCGTGAGCCCATGCAACTCGCCGAAGTAGGCGATGTTTTCGCGGGCGGTCAGATTGTTATAGACGCCGGCGCCGTGCGACAGCACGCCGATGGCCTTGCGCGCCGCGAGCGGATCGGCCGTTACGCTGGTGCCGTCGATGAAGGCATCACCGGCCTCGGGTTTGAGCACGGTATACAGCATGCGCAGCGTGGTGGATTTGCCGGCGCCGTTCGGGCCTAACAACCCGGTGATCTGGCCGTCGCGCGCGGTGAAACTCACTCCGCGCACCGCGGCAATCTTGCCGAAAGACTTGTAGAGGTCGCGTGCTTCGAGCATGAGCGTGGTTTCGTCGGGTCAGGGGGCCGGCCCGGCCAGCGTGATGAAAAACGGCATGGGCTTGAGCTTGTCGGTGCATTTGGCATCGAGGCCGAGCGCAGTGCCCGCGTTCACGAAATTTCCGATGATGCGATCTACGCAGGGCGCGCCGAATTGTCCGTGGCCGTGGCCCGCGACGATCACATGCTTGCTGTCGGCGAACGCGTGCTGCGCCAGCGTGGCGTATTGGGGCGGCGTCACCGGATCGTCCGAACCCGACAGCAGCAGTGCGGCCGCGTCGCTCTTGAATGGCGCGTGCAGGTCCGCATCGACCACGCCTTTCGGCCAGTTCTTGCAGGATTCAACCAGCTGTTTCACCTGCTCGGCACCCATGTGCGTGGCATTCAACGCCGCGAGGTCCAGCTTCGATTCGTCAATGAGCGGCGCGTCTTCACTGCAGGCGACGCTGTTGTGCATGCCGTAGGCGAAAGCCGCTTCGAGTGAATTCGCGAACACGCGGAATTGGCTCGCCAGCGGCGTGAAGTTTCCTTCGTGCCTGGCCAGGTGCAGCGACAGTGGCAGCAACGCTGCCTGGTCGTCGTTGTAGCTGGCAAATCTGAGCACCGCAGACAAATGCCGCGTGGTGAAGTCGAAGTTGATAGGCCTGCCCGTGGCGGCATCGCTGACCATGGTCTTGAAAGGCTGGGCGGCGAGCTGCACGCGCAGAGCGCGATAGTCGGCTGACGGATCCTGGAAGGCTTTCGAGCACGACGCATCGCCCGCGCAGCGCGCCAGGATGCGCTCGAGCGCGCGCTCCGCGTCGATGGCAATTGCCGGCCCCAGCACCACTTCCGGATTCACCACGCCATCGAGAATTACCGTGCGCGTGGCCGCGGGATAGCGCCGTGCGTAGTGCTGCGCCACGCGCGTGCCGTAGGAGTTGCCGAACAAATTGATGCGTTCGTAACCCAGGATGCGCCGCACCGAGTCGAGATCGCGCACGGCCACGCTCGTGGTGTACATGCGCAGGTCGGATGTTTTCTCCAGCGCATCACGGCACTTGATGGTGGCGGCCGCGACTTCGAGATCTCCGACGCGCTCAAAGAGGTTCTGGTCGCCGTAGTCGCAGTCGAGCCGGTGCGAACGTCCGGTACCGCGCTGGTCGAGAAGAATGATGTCGCGATCGCGGCGTACGCGATCGAAAGGCGCGGCCGACGAGGTGTACATGTCGACAGCCGAGGTGCCGGGCCCGCCCGCGATCAGAAACAATGGATCCGGCTTCTTGTTGAGACTGATGGCCGGTACACGCGCGACGAAGAGCTCGATCTGCCGGCCGTCGGGCAGATCCGGATTTTCCGGAACCTTGATCTTCGCGCATTCCGCAGACAGCGCCAGCATGCGGAATGGATGTTCGAGGCGGCAAGGTTCGAGCGAAACCTTGGCGGGAACAGTCGTCTCGGCCGCGACCAGGGCCGCGAAGCCCAGAAATCCAGCGAAGGCGCAAAGTCGCATCATGCGGCGCGCAGGATACACGAGCCTCACGCGCGTCCGGCCGCGCGGTTTCACATGCGCGACGCCAAATAGAAGGGGCGTGACTTGCTCGAGTCACACCCCTTCGGCTCCTGCACTCAACCGTGAGGTTTAGTTGCGACCCTGGGCATCATGCTTCTGGCGATAAATGCGGCGCGACTGCTGGTTCTCTTCGTGTTGCATGTGGGCGCGTTCGCGACCGGTCACCACGCCGTCGGCTTTCGCGCGACGCTCGACACGGTTCAGATGCACCTGGCCGGCGGCGAGATGCCGGGTCTCGCGCATCGTCAGCTGTCCGCTGCCGACGCCGTTGGCGATGCGCTCACGCTGGTTATGCTGGCGCGCGTCGTAATGCGCCGTGCCCGCGGACGCGGAACCCGCAATCACCATCGCCACGGCGAGACCCATACCGGCCAACACGTTCGATTTCTTCATGACAACTCTCCTGCTCATCTGGCGACCGGAAATTCGGCGCTGTTGCCCATACAACGGGTCGCAGCCGGTGGCGTTGACACCTCGGGCAAGCTACTATTCCCCGTCCTTTGGGGCACCTTAACTCCTTGATCGCATGGGATTTCCTTGGCCTCGAACCCCTCATTTGACGTAATCGTGATCGGCGGCGGGCACGCCGGCACCGAAGCTTCGCTGGCTGCTGCGCGGACCGGCGCGCGCACGTTGCTGCTCACGCAGTCGATCGAGACGCTGGGCCAGATGAGCTGCAATCCGGCTGTCGGCGGCATCGGCAAGGGCCACCTCGTCAAGGAGATCGATGCGATGGGCGGCGTCATGGCGCGCGCCGCCGACGCGGCCGCCATCCAGTCGCGCACGTTGAACGCCAGCAAGGGTCCGGCCGTGCGCGCAACACGCGTGCAGGCGGACCGCATGCTCTACAGAGCATTCGTGCGTCGCACACTCGAGAATCAGCCGAACCTCACGCTGTTCCAGCAGGAGTGCGGCGATCTCATCGTCGAGAATGGCGTGGTGCGTGGCGTCGTCACGGTCACCGGCATCGAGTTTCGCGCGCGCGCCGTCGTGCTCACCGTCGGAACATTTCTCGGCGGGCGCATTCATGTCGGGCTCGTGAACCACAGCTCCGGCCGCGCCGGCGATCAAGCGTCTAACAAGCTTGCCGAACGCCTGCGCGCATTGCCGTTTCGCGTCGGCCGTCTCAAGACCGGCACGCCACCGCGCATCGATGGCCGCACCATCGACTATTCGCAGTTGGCTACGCAGCATTCCGACGAGCCGCGTCCCGTGTTCAGCTATCTCGGCCGCCCCAGCGATCATCCCGCGCAGCTGCCCTGCCACATCACCGCGACGACGCAGCGCACGCACGAAATCATTCGTGCCGCCACCGATCGCTCGCCCATGTTTACCGGCAAGATCGAAGGCGTTGGCCCGCGCTACTGCCCGAGCGTGGAAGACAAGGTAGTTAGATTCGCCGACAAGAGTTCGCACCAGATTTTCATCGAGCCCGAAGGCCTCAACACTCACGAGGTGTATCCGAACGGCATCTCGACGAGTCTGCCGTACGACGTCCAGAACGAGTTCGTGCGCACCATCAAGGGCTTCGAGAACGCGCATATCACGCGACCAGGCTACGCCATCGAATACGACTTCTTCGATCCCCGCGATCTCAAACCATCGCTCGAGACCAAGGCACTCGCCGGTCTGTATTTCGCCGGCCAGATCAACGGCACCACCGGTTATGAAGAAGCCGCCGCGCAGGGCCTCATCGCCGGCATCAATGCGGCACGGTCCGCGGCTGACCAGCAAGCCTTCGTGCCGAAGCGCAGCGAAAGCTATGTGGGCGTGCTCATCGACGACCTGGTGACGAGCGGCACGCGCGAGCCCTATCGAATGTTCACGAGCCGCGCCGAACATCGTCTGCTGCTGCGCGAAGACAATGCGGATCTGCGGCTCACCCCGGTCGCGCGTGCGATGGGGCTGGTCGACGATGAGCGCTGGACCCTGTTCGAAGCGAAACGCACAGGCAGCGCCCGTGAGCTCGAGCGATTCAAGGTAACCCGCATCAAGGCAACCGAGATCCCCGCGGAATGGTCGGCGCGCGTGCTGGGCGACACCGCAACGCGCGACGCGCTTTCGGCCTTCGATCTGTTGCGTCGTCCCGAGGTTGCCTACCAGCACGTGGTCGAGCTCATCGGTCCCATGCAGTTGCCCGCCGACGATCGACTGCCGGCGCAGATCCGCGCACAGATCGAGGTGGCCGCGAAATATTCCGGCTACATCGAACGCCAGGAAGAAGAAATCTCGCGTCAACGCCGTAACGAGGAAACGCGGTTGCCCGAGGACCTCGACTACGCGCGCGTCACGGGCCTGTCGAACGAAGTCCGGCAGAAGCTCGAGCAGATTCGTCCGGCAACAGTGGGGCAGGCGGCGCGCGTCGCCGGCGTCACGCCCGCCGCCGTTTCCATCCTGTTAGTGCACCTCAAGAAATCCCGCGCGGCCTGATGGGCAATTCCATCACCCGACGCCAAGTGCTGGCTGCACCGCTGGCGCTGGCAATCACGGCGTGCGGCAAGCACGGCACGGTGCCGGGCAAGCAACCGGCCGTCCTGCTGCGCGGCAACGGTCCCGATCCGGACTCGCTCGATCCGCACAAGGCACGCTCGACGGAATCCATGGTGGTTCTGCGTGATCTGTTCGAAGGACTCACGCGCCTCGACAAGAAAGCCGCCACCGTTCCCGCGGCCGCGGAGAGCTGGACAGTCAGCGATGACGGTCGCCTCTACACGTTCAAACTGCGCGCCAACCTGCGCTGGTCCAATGGCGAGCCGCTGGTCGCCGAAGACTTCGTCGCTGGCATGCAGCGCCTCGTGAATCCCGCCACCGCCTCGCAGTACGCGCAGGTCATCGAGGTGATCCAGAACGCGCCTGACATAGTCGCGGGCAAGAAGCCGCCGGAGGCACTTGGGGTCGCCGCTCCGGACACCACCACCGTCGTCATCACGCTCAAGAGTCTGGCTCCCTATCTACCCGGGCTCATGGCGCATCCTTCCATCGCGCCACTGCATCGGCCGTCGCTCGCGAAGTTTGGCGACCGGTTCGCCCGCGCCGGCGACCAGGTGTCCAATGGCGCGTTCATGCTCACGGAGTGGCTGCAGGGCAGCTATATCCGGCTGGCGCGCAACTCCCACTACTGGAACAACGCCGCCAACAAGATCGACGGCGTGAAATTCCTGCAGATCGCCGATGAGAACGCCGAGCTGCGCGCCTACCGCGCCGGCGAACTGCATTGCACGCGCGTCGTGCCGCGCGGGCAGTTCGACTGGATAAAGGCAAACCTGGCCGCCGAGCTGCACGTGGCGCCGCAGCTCAGCACCTACTACTACGGCTTCAATCTCGATCGCGCGCTGTTCTCGGCGCATCCGCAGTTGCGCCAGGCTTTGTCGATGGCCATCGATCGCGAACGGCTGGCGAATTCCGTGCTGCGGGTAGGTGAGCTGCCCGCTTACGGCTGGGTGCCGCCGGGAGTGAACAACTACACCTCACAATCGTTCGACTACGCCAGGATCCCGGTCGGCAGGCGCATCGTGCTCGCGCAAAAGCTGTTGGCCGAAGCCGGGTTCACGCGCGAAAGGCCTTTGCGTTTCGAGTTGCGCTACAACTCGGGCGAAGTCCACACCAAGGTGGCCGTGGCCGTGGCGTCAATGTGGAAGGAAGCGCTGGGCGTAGAAGCAAGCCTCGTGGCCGTTGAATTCAAATCGCTGTTCCAGGACATCGACCGGCGCGACATCGACATGTATCGCCTGTCCTGGGTGGGCGACTACAACGATGCGTACACCTTCCTCCAGTATCTGAAGGGCGGTTTCGGCATCAATCTGCCGCACTACGCGAGCACCGCGTACGACGCGCTGCTCGAACAAGCCTCGCAGCAGACCGATCCCGGCAAGCGCCGCGCACTACTCGAAGAGGCCGAGCGCACCATGCTGGCGGATCACCCGCTGGTCCCGCTGTACTTCTACGTGAACAAGCATCTGGTCAAACCGGCGATAAAAGGCTGGTACGACAATGTGTTGGACGTGGTGTATTCCAACGACCTGGAGATCGCTCCCACGTAGGTGTCTGGCGGTGTCTTACAAGTCGATGGCGGTTGTTCCGCAGCTTTAAGCGACCGGCGACCGACATTCGCCAGCAACAACAATTCGCGATGATCGCCTCACCCCGGCACACACAGACGGCCTGGGAACAGGAGTGGTCGTGAGAAATTCTTCAGCGGATTCTTCAGCAGCCAAGGGCTATTCACCCGCCGGTTTCGTTCCCACGCAGTTTCAGGACGATGTCGATGTCGCCGAATGCGCACTCGACGAGCAGCTGGAGCAGATGCAGCGCCACTACGCCGCGGCGAGCCGCGCCGCCGCGCGCGCCCGCTTCGAGATCGAGTTGTTAGAGAAGCGCGACGACGTCCCGGTTCACATGATCAACCAGGTCAAGCGGCAGAGCGCGGCAGCGGAGACCCGCTGCACACGCCTGCTGAGCGCCATCGAAGCCCTCGAAGACCGCCTGGAGAACGAGTGATGCGCCGCCGTACCGTCGAGGACTACCGGCGGGCGCTCTGCGCCGCGATCCACTCGCGCATCTGGACATCCAGCACCGACAAGGGCAGCGGGCCCATACCGAGGAGCTGGTCGTGGAACGCGCGAATGTCGAAGCGGGCGCCCAGGGCCTTCTCCGCCTCGGCGCGCAGCGCCTGGATTCTGAGCTGACCTAACTTGTACGCCAGTGCCTGGCCCGGCCAGGAGATGTAGCGGTCGACTTCGTTTTCGATGTCCTGCAGGTTCTTGCCGGTGTTCTGCCGGAAGTAGTAGATAGCCTGCTCGCGTGTCCAGTGGAACTGGTGCATGCCGGTGTCGACCACCAGGCGAACCGCACGCCACATGTCGTAGTTCAGCTGGCCGAACTTCGCGAAGTCATCCTTGTAGAGTCCGAGCTCGTACCCGAGGCCCTCGGAATACAGCGCCCAGCCTTCGATGAAGGCCGTGTAATCGGCATTGCGCCGGAACTCCGGCAACCCCTGTAGCTCGTAGGCGAGCGCGACCTGCAGATGATGGCCGGGCACTGCCTCGTGCGCGGTCAATGCATCCACTTCCCACATCGGGCGCGTCTCGGGCTTGTAGAGATTGACGTAGAAAGTGCCCTTGCGCGCGCCATCGAGAGAAGGAGGCTGGTAGTACGCCGTGGTGGTGGTAGGCGCGCTGGCGGCCGGAATCGGTTTGATGTCGAAGGTGGTCTTCGGCAGGCGGCCGAACAACTTGGGCAACTCCGGCTCGATGCCGCGCGCGGTTTTCTCGTACGCCGCGAACAGCTCTTCGGAGGTCTTGTAGTAGAACCGCGGGTTCACGCGCAGCTCGTTGAGGAACTGGTCGACGGTGCCGAGGAAATTGATGGGCTCCAGCGCCTTTTCCATTTCGGTACGGATGCGTTTCACTTCCGCGAGTCCGAGGTTGTGGATCTGCGTCGCCGTCATGTTGTCGATGGTGGTGTAGTACTTGACGCGATTTTTGTAGTACAGATCGCCATCGGGCGTATCCGAAACACCCACCGTGTCACGCGACGCCGGTAGATAGACTTCGCGGAAGAACTTGTCGAAGCGCTGGAAGGCGGGTACCGCCACAGTTTGCACCGCGAGCTTGGCGGCGGCGGTGAGGCGCGCCTGGTTGGCGGCGTCGACGCCGGCCGGGAATTTTTTGAACGGCGCGTAGAACGGGCTGGCTTCAGGATCGCTCACCAGCTGCGGCTTGATCTGCTCGAGCACCTTGGCGATGGTCACGCGCGGCTGCGTGCGTCTTTCCAGCGCGCTCTGCCCTAACAGCGCGATCCACTGATCGATATAGATGCCGGTGCCGTTGATCCGGGCGAGCCAGTTGTCGTAGTCCTTGACGGTCTGGAACGGCAGGATTTCGGTGAGCTGCGGCAACAGTTGTGGTCCGTCGAAGGTGCGCGGAGCGTATGAGTACGGTTTGAACTGCGCTTCATCGATACGGTTCTTGATGTCGCGTTCGAACAGGTCGTAGTTGAGCTGGTCGGGCTTGTCGAGCTTCTCGCGGTTGATCTTGCGTAGCGCGGCCAGCCGCATGTACGCGCGCTGGTTGCGCTTCGCGAGCGCCTCCGGCGACATGTCGGTGAGCTTGTCGTCGTAGTGATGATCGCCGATGGCGCTGGCGGCTATCGGATCGTCGGCCAGGTCCTCCTGCCAGGCGGTTTCAAACAGCTTCAGCAATGGAGCATTGGCGGCCTTCTTGGCGGCGAACGCGGCATCGACGGTGAGTAAGCCCAGCAGGGGGACCAGCAGAACAGCTATTTTTCGGCGCATGGCGCCGATTTTCAGCTACCGAGGCGCTGAGCGGCAAGAGGCTCGCTGCGAACATGCCCCATTGCGGGACGAAAACGCAGTAATTGAACGTGGTCGACGTGTGTATCGCAGGAAACCAGCTTCACATTGGCATCGGCGAGAAACGCCGAGAGAAAACTCTGGACGCCGTCGAAGCGTTCGCGTGCGCCCGGCAGGTCCTGAACCTGCCCTACGACCTTGGCCTGCCAGTGCTGCGCGCGCGGTTCGCTCTTGCGCAGCTCGATGAAACATCGGTCGAGCAGCAACAGGTCGGTGGATAGCGTGGTGTCGGTGAGATTGGGGTCCTGCACGCGTCCCGGCGGAGCGACGCGCAGATGAATGAGCGCACCGGACTCGAGCACCGCGTCGTACAGACATAACGCGAATGTGGACTCGAGGCGAGCGACCAATACAACGTCGTTCGTGACGACGTCGAAATGATCGGGCTCAACCAGGATTTCCTTGACCGGGGCTTCTGACACGACGACCTGATGCTAAGACTGTTGTCCCCAACAAAGCGTGCCACAGCTTCTATCGGCTGGCTTCCCGCTGGCTTCCCTCGGCGCGAATCATCGCAGAGTCGGCCGCTCATTCCCATGTCGCAGGCCTGCTACGTGCGGAAACGGCGACCCTAAGCGTATGATTCCGAGCCGCAAAGCGCGCGAAACGTCACCAGGGGAAGGCACATGTTTGAGTCAGGCACTATCTGGGTCGTTCTCGCCCTCGTCGGCATCATCGTCGTCGCCGTCAAGACACTGGTGATCGTGCCTCAGGGTTTCGAGTACACGCGCGAACGCCTGGGCAAATTCGATCACTCCATGCCGCCCGGCCCGCACTGGCTGATCCCGTTCTTCGATAACGTCGGGCAGCGCATCAACATGATGGAGCAGGTGCTCGACGTCCCCCGCCAGGAAGTGATCACCAAGGACAACGCCATGGTGGCCATCGATGCGGTGGTGTTCTACCAGGTGCTCGATGCGCCGAAGGCCGCGTACGAAGTCGCCAACCTGCGCCTGGCCATGGTCAATCTGACCATGACCAACATCCGCACCGTGGTCGGCTCCATGGACCTGGACGAAACGTTGTCCAAACGCGACGAGATCAACCACCGATTGCTAAAAGTCGTCGACGAAGCCACCACCCCCTGGGGTGTGAAGTGCACGCGTATCGAGATCAAGGACATCACGCCGCCGACGAACCTCATCGAGGCGATGGGGCGGCAGATGAAGGCGGAGCGCGAAAAGCGCGCCAACATTCTTGACGCGGAAGGCTTCCGCCAGGCGGCCATCCTCAAGGCCGAGGGTGAGAAGCAGGCCGTGGTGCTTGCCGCCGAAGGCAACAAGGAAGCCGCGTTCCGCGAGGCCGAGGCCCGCGAGCGCCTGGCCCAGGCCGAAGCTCGCGCCACGCAAATGGTGTCGCAGGCCATCGCCGCGGGTGACGTGCAGGCCATCAACTACTTCGTGGCGCAGAAGTACGTCGAGGCACTCAAGGAATTCGCGAACTCGCCCAACCAGAAAGTGTTCATGATGCCGATGGAGTCGGCCGGCTTGCTAGGCGCACTCGGCGGCATCGTCGAGCTGGCGAAGGATGCCATGCAACGTCAGCCGAGCAGCCTGCCGCCAGGTTCCCCGGGCGCAGTTCGCACGCCACCGCGAGTGCCGCAGTCGTGAACTACCTCATCACGCACCTCACCTGGTGGCACTGGATGGTGCTCGCCGTACTGCTCGCCGCGGCCGAAACGCTCATTCCTGGCGCGGTCATCATCTGGTTCGCGGCCTCCGCCGGGGTCATCGGCCTGCTGATGGTCGTCATCGACATTCCCTGGCAATACCAGCTCATCGGCTTTGGCTTGTTGGGCCTGGCCGCCCTGCTGCTCTATCGCGCCTATCGCAAGAAAAACCCCGGCACTTTCGAACAGCCGAACCTCAACCAGCGCGGCCTGCAATACATCGGCAGCGAACTCGTGCTGGTCGAACCCATCGAGCAGGGCTCGGGCAAGGCCAAGCTCGGCGATGGCGTGTGGAAAGTTTCCGGACCCGAGCTGCCCGCCGGCGCGCGTGTGCGCGTCACCGGTGCCAACGGCACGATTCTCACGGTGATTCCCGCCTGATCTGAGATACGGAGGTCTCGATGCTTTCCGTCCAACAACTGCTGGATCAGAAGCCGAAGGGCATCTTCTCTGTCGGCCCGGCCGATCCGGTGCTCACCGCCATCAAGAAGATGGCCGAGCATCATGTCGGCGCACTGCTGGTGATGACCGGCGACCAGCTCGTCGGCATCATTTCCGAGCGTGACTACGCGCGCAAAGTCGTGTTGTTAGGCCGCTCGTCCGAAGAAACGCGCGTCGAGGCCATCATGACCGCCAAGGTGGTCACGGTAACCCCGCGCCAGGACGCGCACGACTGCATGCGGCTCATGACCGACATGCGCATCCGCCATCTGCCAGTGGTGGCCGGCGAACGCGTGATAGGCGTGCTGTCCATCGGCGACCTGGTGCGCGCGGTCATCGAAGAACAGGAACGCACGATTGCGGATCTCGAGAGCTATATCCGCAGCTGAATGGGGACACTCCCCATTTCCTAGCAAAAGGGGCCGCACCTGATGGACGACGGCTACGCCGTACACCCGCCAATGTTTTCGTTGGCGGAGATAACTTTCTGGTGCGCGCAACTGACGATCGAACCGTTGCGACGCTCGGGTGCGGGACACGCGTGAAACCGGTGGAGTGCATCGTCACCGCAGGTGGGGTCGTCGCAATGCGGCCACTGATCGATCACGCTTCCTCGAAGATAAACCGGGACGCGCCGCGGCGAGTTCTGCATTTCGAGTACGCGGCATCACTGACGCTCGAGTTCGGCCTGATGCTATGCGCCGCCTGAGGCCTCTTCACCCCGCATCTCGATTTCGATGCACCACGCGCTCCGCATCCGGTCGAGGGTTTCGCACCAGAACCGCTCGCAAGGCTGCGCGCTGGGATAGAGCACATTGGCGAGAGCCGCCGCACGTTCATATGTCCTGCTGGCGCGCTGTTGATCGACCAACCTCAGAAAGCGGCGGCGTTCACCAGGAAGTGCACGAGGATGGCGGCGGCGTACCCGAGCGCGATCGCCCAGCTCCAGCGCAGGTGCGCGAAGAAGGTGTAGACGCCGCGCGCCTGGCCCATGAGCGCCACGCCCGCCGCCGACCCGACCGAGAGCAATGAGCCGCCCACGCCCGCGGTGAGTGTGACCAGAAGCCACTGACCCTTCGACATGTCGGGCTCGATGCTGAGCACCGCGAACATGATCGGAATGTTGTCGACGATCGACGAGGCGAAGCCGACGAGAACATTCGCCCAGGTCGCGCCCAACGACATGTACGAGGCCTGGGATAGCAATGCCAGATAACCCAGGGCGCCCAGAGCGCCCACGCACAGGATCACCCCATAGAAGAACAGCAGCGTGTCCCATTCCGCCCGCTTGATGCTCACGAAGATGTCGAAGGGCTTGTGCGTGGGCCTGAATCCAGCCGGCGCCGGCGAAGCCATTCCGTATTCGCGCAACTCCGCGTGGCGGATGAAGTAGCCGTAGATCTGCAGCGCGCCGAGTCCAGTCATCATGCCGAGGAATGGCGGCAGGTGTGCGAACTGGTGGATCGCGACCGTCAGAATGATTGTCAGGGCAAACAGCAAGACGACCACGCCCGCACCGGATTTAGTCGAGACGCGGTCGCCGTCACCGCGCGGGATCTCGCGCTGGATCGCAAAGTGCATGCAGGCCGCGGGCACCAGCCAGTTCACCAGCGAGGGCACGAACAGCGCGAAGAATTCAAAGAACCCGAGGTGGCCCTTCTGCCAGACCATCAGCGTGGTGATATCGCCAAACGGACTGAAAGCCCCGCCGGCGTTTGCCGCGACGACGATATTGATGCAGGCCGGCACGACGAACCGCGCATTTCCGCGGCCGATCGCCATCACCACCGCGCCCATGATCAGGGCGGTAGTCAGGTTGTCCAGCACCGGCGAGAGCAGGAACGCCATCGCGCCAGTCATCCAGAACATGGCGCGGAAGGAGAGCCCACGCGCGAGTAGCCAGCTGCGCAGCGCCGCGAACACCTGGCGCTCTTCGAGCGTATTCACGAAAGTCATCGCCGACAAGAGAAACAGAAGAAGCTCGCCGTACTCGAGCAGATTGTGGCGGAGCACCTCGTCCGCGCCCTCGATGCCACTCGCCCTCCAGGCAACTGCTACCAGAAGCCACAACACACCTGCTGCGAGCACCATTGGCTTCGACTTGCGCATCTCGGTGAACTCTTCGGCAATCACCAGCGCATAGGCAATCACGAAGAGCGACAGCGCAACGAGGCCGGCCGGCGAGCCGGTAAGGTCCGGCTGCGCCATGGAGATCTGGGCGCTCACTTGCGCCAGAACGTTGAAGTGAACAGCACCAGGACGCTGAATATCTCCAGGCGCCCTAACAGCATCGCCAGCGTGCAGATCCAGGTCTGAAGGTCCGTCAGTCCGGAGTAATTCCACGACGGCCCGATCTTGCCCATGCCCGGGCCCATATTGTTGATCGAAGCGACGACGGCGGAGAATGACGAAACCAGATCGAGGTCCGTCATGAGCAGCGCGAACGTCAGGACTACGACGGTCATGAAATACAGGAAGATGAAGGCGAGCACCGAATAGACGATTCGATCGGGTACTGGCTGACCACCAATGCGTATGGGAATGATGGCACTGGGGTGTACCAACTGCTTGAGTCCCCGACTCGCGTGACGCGCGAGCAGAAGAGTTCGAAACATCTTGATGCCGCCGCCCGTGGATCCGGTGCTGCATGTGATGCAGCTCAACAGCAACAGGAGCGGTGCGATGACACCGGCCCAGCGCTCATAGTCCTCGGTGACGAAACCGGTAGTCGTCGCGATCGAGATCACCGCGAATGCGGCATGGCGGAAAGAAGCACCGATTCCCGCGTACTGCTGATCGAGCCACAACACGAAGGTGACTACGACCACCGAAATGCTGAGAGTGATGAATATCGCCTTGCCTTCGGAGTCGCGGTAGTAAGGCCGGAAAGACAGCGTGCGAAACGCCATGAAATGCCGCGCGAAATTCAGGGAAGCCAGCACCATGATCGAGATAAGCACGAACTCGATTGCCGCCGAATCGAAATAGCTGATGCTTCGATCGTGCGTGCCGAAGCCGCCGAGCCCGATTGCCGAGAAACAATGGCAGATCGCATCGAACCAGCTCATGCCGGCGATGCGCAATGCGATAACGCCGCCAACCGTAATGGCCAGGTACGCAAACCACAGGGCTTTCGCCGTTTCGGTGATGCGCGGCGTGAGCTTCTCGTCCTTGACCGGGCCCGGAGTCTCGGCTTTATAGAGCTGCATGCCGCCGACGCCTAACAAGGGCAGCACGGCGACCGCCAGCACAATGATGCCGATGCCACCGATCCAGTGCAGCGTGCAACGCCACAGATTGATTGACTGCGGCAATGCATCCAGACGATTGAGCACGGTCGAGCCGGTTGTCGTCAAACCCGACATCGACTCGAAATAAGCGTCGGTGAATGAAAGGTCAGGCAGCGCAATCATCAATGGGATGGCGGCCGAAGCCGACATCAACACCCACGATGAGGTTACCAGCAGGAAGCCGTCGCGGGGTTTGAGCTCGCGGCGCCAGCGCCGCGTCGCGGTCGCCACCGCAAGCCCGATCAACGCATTGATGAGCCCTGCGGCGATGAAGTCGACGACCGCGCCGTCCTGGACTCCCAGCGACCAGCCGATCGGTAGCAGATAGAGCAAACCGAAGAAGGCCATCATCAGGCCGAGTACATGCGCGACGGCTAACAAGGCCTCAATACTCCGCGGCGGTCAGCGCCCGCCGGGCCCGGAGAACAGGCGTTCGACCTGCTCGACGTGCCGCCGGTCGGAAAGAAACACGATCACGTGATCGTCGTTCTGAATCAGGGTGTCGTGATGCGCGATCACGACCGTTTCGCCGCGCACCACGGCGCCGATGGCCGCTCCATCCGGCAGCGGGATGTCGCCGACACGCCGGCCCACCACGCGCGACGTCTTGTCGGTGCCATGCACCACGGCTTCGAGCGCTTCGGCGGCGCCGCGCCGCAGGCTGTGCACGCGCACCACGTCGCCGCGCCGCACGTGCGCCAGCAGCGAGCCGATGGTGATGGTCTGCGGTGAAATCGCGATGTCGATGTTGCCGCTTTCCATGAGTTCGGCGTAGGACGGCTTGTTGATCAACGCCATGACTTTCCTGGCGCCGAGCCGCTTGGCGAGCATGGCGGACAGGATGTTGGCTTCTTCGGAGTTCGTCAGCGACGCGAACACATCGCAGCTGTCGATATTCTCCTCGATGAGCAGCTCTTCGTCCGCGGCGTCGCCGTTCAGCACGATCGTGTTGAGCAGGAGTTCGGAGATTCGCCGCGCGCGCTTCGGGTCGCGCTCGATGAGCTTCACGTGGTGTTGCTCTTCGAGCTTGCGCGCCAGCGACAACCCGATGTTGCCGCCACCGGCGATGACCACGCGCCGCGCCGGTGCTTCTTCCTTGCGGATCTCGCTCATGAACTTGCGGATGTCGTCGCGCGCGGCGAGGAAGAACACCTCGTCGCCCTCTTCGATGACCGCCTCGCCATCCGGCTTGATGTTGCGGCCGGCGCGGTAGATGGCCACCACGCGCGCCTCGGTGTTCGGGTGATGCTCCTTGAGCTTGGCCAGCTTCTGGCTGACCAGCAGGCCACCCTTGCGGGCGCGGATGCCCACCAGCCGCACGCGTCCGTCGGCAAAGTCGAGCACCTGCAGCGCACCCGGAAACTTGATGAGCTCGGCGATGTATTCGGTGACCAGCTGCTCCGGGCTGATCCACACGTCCACCGACAACGCCTCGTCGGCAAACAACTTTGGATGTCGTGTGTATTCAGACGAGCGGATGCGCGCGATCTTCGTGCGCGTGCGATACAGCGTGTACGCCACCTCGCAGGCCATCATGTTCACTTCGTCGCTCGAGGTCAGCGCCACCACGATGTCGGCCGAGGCGGCGCCCGCGGCTTCGAGCACCGATGGATAGGCGGCGTTGCCAGCGACGGTGCGGATGTCGAGACGGTCCTGCAGGTCGCGCAGGATTTCTTCGTTGGTATCGACGACCGTAACCTCGTTGGATTCTTCGCGCGACAGGTGGTATGCCGCGGTGCGCCCGACTTGGCCGGCGCCGAGTATCACGATCTTCATGGGGGCGGTATTGTAGCCGCACCGCACCCGAGAAAACCGCTTGAATACCCCTGAACCACGCGCCACGCGCGAATACCGCGTGCACTTCAGCACCGGCCAGCCGGCGCGCTCCGATCAACCCCTCAACAACACCTACAGCCTCACCGGCGAGGGCAGGCTGTTGGTCGACGCGAACGTTCTCACTTTCGAAGGCAAACGCACCGGCTTGCACATCGGCGGGCCGCCGAGGATCGCGCTGGCCGACGTCGCCAACGTCGACTACAACGCCGCCAGCAACGCATTCCTGATTCGCACGCGCGACGGCCAGCACTACATCATCGTCTGGACAACATCGCGCGAGGACGCCGAGAGCCTCTGGGCGCTGCTGCCCCAGGAGAAAACGCCCGAATTCCTGGCCGACCAGGAGCATCACGATCGCTTTGCCAAGGCCATGTCGGTGCTCGGTGCGCGCAGCTACGTCACGCCCGCGATCATCGCCATCAACGTCGCGGTCTTCATCGCCATGCTGTTCGCGGGCGCCGACCTCATGAATCCGAACGCCGCCATCCACATCAAGTTTGGCTCCAACTTCGGTCCGCTGACGTGGACCGGACAGGAATGGCGGCTGCTCACCTCCGCGTTCCTTCACTTCGGGCTCATCCACATCGCGTTGAACATGTACGCGCTGTACCAGGGCGGCGCGCTGGTCGAACGGCTCTACGGCAGCACGCGATTCGGCGTGATCTACCTGTTGGCCGCGATCTCCGGCAGTGTCGCCAGCGGCTGGTGGGATCCGCTGCGCAACAGCGCCGGCGCGTCGGGCGCTATCTTCGGCGTGTACGGTGCCTTGCTCGCATTCCTCGCCATTCGCCGCGAAGACATTCCGCCCAGCATGCTCAAGAGCATCAGCAGCAGCGCGCTGCTGTTCTGCCTGTACTCGCTGGTGATCGGCTGGGCGCACCCACTCATCGACAACGCCTGCCACGTGGGCGGGTTGTTAGCCGGCTTTGCCGCGGGCATGATTCTCGCGCGACCGTTTTCACCGGAGGCGCGCGCGGTGGCGCAGCCCGCGAGGCTCGTGATCGCGGCGCTCGCCATCGGGTTGCCGTTGATGTGGCTGGCGCAGCCGCTGGTCGCGGGAACCGGCACTCACGCCGCCGGCCTCAGGTTCGAACGCGATATCGAGAACTTCGGTCCCATCGAAGCTGCGCTGGTGCGCAAGCAGACCGACATCCTCACGTACCAGCCGAATGTGCGCGTCAATCGCCTCGAAGTCGCCAAGCGCCTGCGCGACGAGGTGCTGATCCCCTGGCGCAACGCATCAAAACCGCTGCTGCAATCGGCCACTTTGACGCAGGACGGCTCGCGCCCGGCGCGCGTGCAGGCGGCGATGCGCGAATATCTGAAGGCGCGCGAGGAATCCCTGGCGCTGCGAGTCCTCGCGTTGGAAACCGGCGACTTGTCTGACGAAGGTCGGGCCTTGTCCGCGGACCGGCGGCTGGGAATAACCCTGAACCAGCTCGACACCCTCATGCGCGAATAATGGGGACACTCCCCATTTGCTAGCAAAAGGGGCCGGACCTCGAAGCAGAACTAAATTTGCGCGACGGGGTCGGAGTAGATGGAGCGACCATGAACCATCTCGTCGGCGTTGGGTTCGCAATCTTGCTGAGCGCCGCGGCGGAAGCCGCGGAGCCTGCCGGTAATGCATCTGCCAAGTCTGCCGCGGCCGTGGCGCCGAAATCCCAGCCCGCCAAGCCACTCAATCTGCGCATTGGCGACGTGCGCAGATACATGATGCCGAATGAATTTCGCGAGGCGATTGGTGCGCCCGACGCCGACCAGAACACCGTGGTGGTCGAGGCCAACCGCATGCTGCCATCCAAGTCTGACAGGCCCGTCCCGGTTGCCATCATGGCGCCGTTCTGGGCATTGGCTCATCCGCTGCAAAGCTGGCGCATCCTCGTGCCAGACCTCAAGGCCCCGCCGCCCGGGCCGCCCGACGTGGTGCCGCCGCCCGTATTCCGCTGGGGCCCCTAACTAGCGGTGCGCGTTGATGCTGTCGCGCAAGTCCTGCGTCGCCTTGCGCGCGGCCTCAGCGAAGTTTTCGCCCGAGCTTGCGTAGAGAATCGCGCGTGACGAGCTGATCACCAGACCGGTTCCCGCCGCCGTCTTGCCTGCCTTCATGACTTTCGCCACATCACCGCCCTGCGCGCCGACGCCCGGCACCAGCAAGGGCATGTCGCCAACACGCGAGCGGATATCGGCCAGGTCCTCCGGGTAGGTAGCCCCCGCGACCAGCATGCAATTGCCATTCGAATTCCATTTCGTCGCCACATGTTCGGCGACATACTGAAACAGCCGCCGACCACCACCGACGTCGAGATCCTGGAAGTCTTTCGCGCCCGGATTGCTCGTCCGGCAAAGAATGATCACGCCCCGGTCCGCGTGCTTGAGATAGGGCTCGACCGAGTCGCTGCCTAGATAGGGGTTCACGGTGAGCGCATCGGCGTCGTAGCGCTCGAATGCTTCCAGCGCGTAGTGCTCGGCCGTGTTTCCCATGTCGCCGCGCTTGGCATCGAGGATGACGATGGCATTCGGGCAGGTCGACTTGATGTAGTCGATGGTGTGTTCGAGCTGATTCTCGGCCGCATGCGCCGCGTAGTGCGCGAACTGCGGCTTGTACGCGCACACCAGGTCGCGCGTGGCGTCGACGATGGCGCGGTTGAACTGAAAGATTCCGCCCGGCGCATCGCGAAACTGGTCCGGAAACTTTTTCGGCTCCGGATCGAGCCCGACGCACACCAGCGAATTTGTGGCCTTCCAGGACGCGGCCAATTTGTCCGCAAAGTTCATCTAACCACCTCGAGATATTCCAGCATCATGATCTTGACGCCTAACGAGGCGAAGTTCACCTGGATGTTCGCCTGCGGCCCCTGGCCTTCCACTTTCAGGATCACGCCTTCGCCGAACTTCTTGTGCCGCACGCGCGCGCCCAGCTTCACGCCCGGCGCCAGCTCGTCCACCGGCGCGCGGAACCGTCCGGCGGCCACGGGGCGCGAGATCTGGATACGCGGCCGAACCTCTTCGATCAGATCCTCGGGGATTTCCGAAATGAACCGCGACGGCGTTCCGTAGTTGTCCTGGCCGTGCAGGCGGCGCTGGTCGGCGTACGTCATGAACAGCTGCTTCATCGCGCGCGTGGTGCCCACGTAGCAGAGGCGGCGTTCTTCTTCCAATCCTTCCGCGTCGTTCAGCGAACGCTGATGCGGGAACAGTCCGTCTTCCAGGCCGCAGAGGAACACCACCGGGAATTCGAGGCCCTTGGCGGTGTGCAGCGTCATCATCTGCACGCAATCCTCCCAGGCCTCGGCCTGCCCCTCGCCGGATTCCAGCACCGCGTGCGAAAGGAATGCATCGAGCGGCGGCAGCGCCTCATCGTCCGTGTTCAAACCATCCGGCTCGAAGCCGCGCGCGGCCGATACCAATTCGTTCAGGTTTTCGACGCGCGCTTCGCCGCGATCGCTCGCCTTCTCTTTCTTGTGATGTTCGACGAGCCCGGAATTGTTGATCACGTGATCAACCTGTTCGTGCAACTCCAGGCCGGCGATGTCGCGCCCCAGTTGCTCGACCAGCTTCAGGAATCCAGCCACCGCCGCCTCGGCCTTCGGCCCCAGCGTGCCGTTCGCCACCGAGAGCATCGCCGCATCCCAGAGCGAGAGGGTCATGGCCTTGGCTTGCTCGCGCACCACGTCCAGCGACCGCGCACCGATGCCGCGAGTCGGCAGATTCACCACGCGCTCGAACGAGGCATCGTCGGCGTGGTTCGTGATGATGCGCAGGTACGCCAGCGCATCCTTGATTTCCGCACGCTCGAAGAATCGCAGGCCGCCATATACCTTGTACGGAATGCGCGCCGACATGAAGATTTCTTCGAACACTCGCGACTGCGCGTTGGAGCGATACAGGATCGCCACGTCGCGCCGCGCGCCGCCCTGGTTCATCCAGTCGCGGATGCGATGCATGACGAACTCGGCCTCGTCGCGCTCGTTGAAGGCCGCGTAGAGCTTGATGCGCTCGCCGTCCGCACCTTGCGTCCAGAGGTTCTTGCCGAGCCGGCCGGTGTTGTTCGAAATCAGCGCGTTCGCGGCCTTCAGTATGTTGCCCGTGGAGCGGTAGTTCTGTTCCAGACGGAACAGCTTCGCCGCCGGGTAGTCCTTGGAAAAACGCGTGAGGTTTTCCACGCGCGCGCCGCGCCAGCGGTAGATGGACTGGTCGTCATCACCCACCACGAACGGCGCTCCGGCCTGCCCGGCAACCAGCAGCGACCATGCGTACTGGATCGCGTTCGTGTCCTGAAACTCGTCGATGAGCACGTGCCGGAAACGGTGCTGGTAGTGCTGGAGGATCTGGGGATTCTTGAGCCACAGCTCATACGCGCGCAGCAGCAGCTCCGCGAAATCGACCACGCCCGCGCGCTGGCATTGCGCTTCGTATTCCGTATAGAGCTTGATGAGCTGGCGCCGCGTCGGATCGTTGCCATCCTTCAGCGTCGGCGGCCGATGCCCTTCATCCTTGTTGTGGTTGATGAAGTACTGGATCTCGCGCGGCACCCAGCGCGCTTCGTCGAGTTCCATTGCCTTCACGATTTTCTTGATCAGTCGCAGCTGATCTTCGCCGTCGAGAATCTGGAAGCTCTGCGGCAGGTTCACGTCGCGCCAGTGCAGGCGCAGCAGCCGGTGCGCGATGCCGTGGAACGTGCCCACCCACATGCTGCTGCCGGGAATGCCTAACAACTTCTCGATGCGCCCGCGCATTTCGTGCGCGGCCTTGTTGGTGAAGGTGACCGCCAGGATCGAGTGCGGTGAGGCGCCCTCGGTCTGGATGACCCAGGCGATGCGATGCGTGAGCACGCGCGTCTTGCCCGAACCCGCGCCGGCGAGTACCAGCACGGGGCCAACGGGAGCGGTGACGGCGGCGCGCTGCGCGTCGTTCAGCGAGTCGAGAATGGGTGAGAGGTCCATGGAGGGCGCGAATCATATCGAAGGCGGGGGCTCGGCCCAATTCTTCTTCACCAGGCGCTACTTGAACTTGACGCAGGCGTGCACAATCTCGCGCGGAGGCCCGAAATTGGAAACCACATCCATGAATCCGACGCTGTACGAATGGCTGGGCGGCATCGACGCGCTGAATCGCCTGACCATACGGTTTTATCAACACGTACAGTCCGACGCCTTGCTCGCACCTGTATTTGCGCACATGGGCAAAGACCATCCCGCGCACGTGGCGGCCTTCCTGGCCGAAGTGCTCGGCGGCCCAGAGGACTATTCGCGGCTTCACGGCGGTCATCCGCACATGATTCAGCAGCATCTCGATCGCCACCTGGATCAGGAGAAGCGCCGTCGCTGGGTGAGCCTGCTGCTCGAGACCGCGGATGAGCTCGCCATGCCCGACGATCCGGAATTCCGCTCCGCGCTGGTCGGCTATCTCGAGTGGGGCTCGCGGCTCGCGGTGATCAATTCGCAGCCGGGTGTCACCGTCGAACACGATGCGCCCATGCCCAAGTGGGGGTGGGGCGAGACCAAAGGTCCGTATCGGAGTTGATCGATGCTCAAAATGAACATGTGTAGTAGAGTAGGCGACATCTGTAGTAAGGAGTTGTCGTCATGGGTAGAAGCTCCATCCCTGCCTCCATTCTCTTGATGCTGATCAGCGCGATCACGCCGGCCTTCGCAGGCGAAAAGCATCTTCTTCTCGGAACCTGGAACGTCGACGTCTCAAAACTCGAGCAGGCCGATCCGCCCGCGAGCGTCACCATGGTGTTTGCCGAAGCTGGCGGCGACCGATATTCGCTGTCCTTCGACATCGTCACGCGTGACGGCCAGCTCATTCACGTCGGCAGCAGCTCGACTTTCAAGCCAGACGGCAGCCTCGTGTCTGTCCCGGACTCGTACGAGCTCGATCTCGTGACTTTCGCCATGCCGAACCGCAGGACGCTTGTCATGGGCGGCGCCCTTGCCGGTCATCCGAGCCACACGCGCATCTGGTCGCTCTCGGATGACGGCAAGTCGATGACCGAGACCATCGTTGGTCACATCGACGGCAAGACACCGCACATCAGGACTGCGATCTGGACCCGACGCCGCGGCTGAAGAGCTCGCGGCGCGCTCAGAGCCCCGGCATCGGCGGCGGTCGCGAGTCATCCGCCTGCGCGTCGAGCCGCCGCTTGTTCGGCGCAATGACCTTCTCGTCGAAATATTCCAGGATCGCCGCCACCAGCGCGAGGAACACCGGCCCGACCACGATGCCGATGGGGCCGAAGGCGGCGATGCCGCCCACCACACCCACGAACACCATGAAGGCCGACACCGGCGCGTAACGTGCCACCAGGATCGGGCGAAGAATGTTGTCTGAGGTCGAGATGATGAGGCCGGCGACCAGCATGAACACCGCCATGCCCCAGCGGTCCGTAGCCGCCAGGAAGAGCATGCCCGGAATCCACACGATGGCCGCGCCGCCCGCGGGAAGCAACGCGAGTATCGCCGCCAACACACCAAAAACTACGGGTGACGGCAACCCCGCGATGGCGAACGCAATTCCCACCAGCAATCCCTGGAAGAGCGCCGTGAGGCCGATGCCGTAAAACACACCGCGCGTCACGCTCGAGAGGTGATGGAAGAGCTGCTCGCGATGTTCTTCGGGCACTGGGATCAGCCGCTGCAGCCTCATGAACATGCCGCGTCCATCGCGCAGGAAGAAAAACAGGAGAAAGAGCATGAAGAAAAAGCCGACCAGCGTGCCGAGCGCCGAGAGCACGAAGCCGCCGCCAATCGACGCGACGTTCTTGAGAATTCCCTGCGCCGCGTTCGTCAGCCACTCCTGAATGTCCGTGGCCGACACCGACAGCTGCTCACGCGCCAGGCGCGCCACCGGACCTACCACCGGGTACTGCTCCAGGCGCTGCAGCGTGCTGCCGTCGAGGCGGAAGTCGCTCTGCTGAATGTATTCGACCAGCGCGCGCGCCTGCTGCGCGAAGATGATGCCGAGGAAGGTGAGCGGCGTGAGCAGCACGAACGGCGTGAGGCCCGTGATGAGTCCGGCCGAAACCCCGGCGCGATTGCGGAATTTACGCGTCAGCCAGACATGCGACGGGTAGAGCATGAAGGCAAGGAAGATTCCCCAAGCCATCGACCCCGCGAAGGGCTGAACCACCATCGCCAGGCCGTAGAGAACGGCGAGGGCGAGCGCGACGAAAAAGGCTTTTGTGTAGAACTCCACGGGGGACCCTTAAGGAGGGAAGGTTTGTTGGGGGACACTTATATATGTGTCGGCGCGGGGAGGCTATAGCGGGCGACGAAGAGATGAGGGGAGTTTTGGGTGGAGAGCTCGCGCGCTGTTTTCACGGCCGCGGATTGCTATGCGGCAGATCGTCTAACAGCACGGAGTAGTTTGCCGGCAAATGGGCTCGGCGCTGTAGTAAATTCAGCCGCTTGGACAAGTAAGGAATGTTATGCGAGCCAACGTTCAGATGGGACGCAACTCGTTGAGGCTCACATGGAGACCGACGGCGTCGGACAGATTTGGCTTGTACCTGATCGACTCGTGAACCTGTGAATAGCGCACCTCGAGTACGGCAACGAATGCGCTTCAATCGCGGCACTCCGCGCAATCGCTAGGTTGCTCTCATGCGAACCCATGGCACGCTCGCCAAGTGGAACGATGATCGCGGCTTCGGCTTCATCAAGCCTGCCAACAGCGCACCGGACGTTTTCGTCCACATTTCCGCCTTCCCCCGCGACGGCGTTCGCCCTCAAATAGGCGAGCTGGTTTCCTTCGAAGTCGAGGCCGGCCCCGACCGAAGACAGCGTGCAGTCCGCGTGACGCGTACCCGCCAGCATTCCATTGAAAAGCCCGCGGGTAGACGCAAGCGAGCGCCTCGCGAAAATCGTTGGCCTGCTCGCGCGTTGACGCTCGTGGCAATTGTTGGCCTAGGCTCTTACGGCTACTCACGCTACAACGCCGCGGTAGGTCCGGCAGGAGACAACGCATCGGGGGTTCCCCAAGAACCTTCGGTGCCGGAGTCCCCGTACGTCTGCGACGGTCGCACAATGTGCTCGCAAATGAACTCGTGTGGCGAGGCCACGTACTTCATTCGCAACTGCCCGGGTACCAAGATGGACGGGGACGGCGATGGTGTGCCATGCGAACGACAATGGTGCGACTAACAGCAAGAATGGGTTGAACGTTCTCGCTCTCGTTACCTCCAACTACGCACTACACCAAAAATCTGAATGACAAATTCCCCCCGCCGACCTCAGATTTGCGTCCTCGGAAGCGCCGAGCCCGGCTCTAAAGCCCACGAACTTGCCGGTGACGCCGGCGAACTACTCGCTCGCCTCGGCATCACTGTTGTCAGCGGCTGCGGCAGTCCCGCGACGCGCGTCGCGGCGGAGAGGGCGCAAGCTTCGGGCGGCCTCGTCGTCAGCATCATCACCTCCGACGAAATGCCCGCTGCGGATTGGCCGGCAAACGTGGTCATTCCCTGCGGCATGGGCGACGCACGAAATCTGCTCATGGCTCTTGCCGGTGATGCCTGCCTCGTCATCGGCGGCCGCGCGGGTACCATCTCAGAGGTATGCCTCGCGTGGTTGCACAAGAGGCCGCTCCTGCCTCTCGTGGGTTGTGGCGGCTGGTCCGACGGGCTGTTGCAGAATCCACCAGATGAACGACGCAACTCACCAATCCTTCCGTGGAGCTCGAAGGCCACACTCGAGGCTCAGCTTCATTCACTCGGACTAGCTAGCGGCGCTCAATCCAATCGTTAGGTGACACCATGCGTACATCTTTCGCCGCCGCATTGCTCCTTCTGGCCCCAATCACATCGGCGGGCGACTTGTGGCAGTCGCCTACTTTGGATTCGAATTCGTCATACGACTCGAAAAATCCCGCCTATCGCCTCGTTGGCGTTGAATCGGGGCAGCAGAAGTGCGTCGCCTGGGTGGTCGCCGACGAGACCGTGGTTCACCACCAGCGCAGCGTGAACCGGATCATCAGGAGTGTCGCCGCACACCTCGGCGCAGGTACTCCTGCGAATTGCGACCTGATCATCCACTTCTATCGCGCATCACATCCGGAGCCGCGCGATCCGTCATTCGAAATAACTGAAGAGCTCGGAACCTATTACGGGCGGGACAACAAAACGCGATTCATGGGCGATTCAAGCCACTATGGTGGCTGGGCGCATGGTCCAGGCAAATGACCGAGCAACGCACAATGCTCGCGACGTTCACACCGCTGGTCCTGGCTCTCTCATCTGTCTGTTCCGTCGCGCAGGTCGTTCCCACCAAGTTCGTTCACGATCGCGTCTTCGTTGTCGCGCCAGCACCTGACGGCTCGACTCTCAACCTCTTCACGGATACCGGTGGCGGCTGGAATGCGATCAGCAAGTCTGCCGCCGAGCGATTGAAGCTACGTGCGGCGGGCGAAGTTGACGGCGAGCGCGGCAAGGCCCACATCGTGAACTATCCGGAATTCCTCCGCCGGGCTGGAGTGCCAGCGCCCTCGAAGGAACCTTGGCTCAACGGCCACCTTGTTGTCGCGCCTGATGCCGAGCTGACGGAAGGCGACGGAACTTTGGGTTCGCGATGGTTTGCCGATCGAGTCTGGCGAATCGACTATCCCGGTCAAACTCTCGAGGTCATTTCGGGCTGGAAGCCATCCGGCGCAGACCACGTCGCCGCGCTTGGTTTCGCTTCACGCGCCGACGGCAAGAGAGCTCTGAATTTTCCACGCATCGCGATCTCCGTTGATGGCAAGCCAATAGACGTTCTTCTCGACACGGGTGCAACCGCGGAACTGACGGAAGAATCCGCCCCCGCATTTCAAGTGAAGCCAGGGACAAAGACTGGCACTAGCTACGTCATCAAAACGATCTTCGATCGCTGGCATGCCGCGCATCCGACCTGGCGCGTCCTTGAAAAGGCGGAGAAGGTGACGGGCCACGTGTTCGCGATGATCGAAGTCCCAGAGGTCACCGTCGCTGGCGTCACGATTGGCCCCGTATGGTTTACGCAGCGTCCCGATGCGACCTTTCAGAAATGGATGTCGCAGATGATGGATCGGGAGATTTCTGGTGCCATCGGCGGATCTACCTTGAAGTATCTTCGCATCGTGCTCGACTACCCAGGCGCGACGGCATACGTTCTAAGGAACTAAACTGGCGGATCCTTCGTTCGGGTTCGCGACACCGCCATCATGATGCCGACGCCTCCAACGACCAGACACGTGATCACCACGTACGTCACCGCGATTCCGGCAACGACCAGGCCCCAGGCAACGCCTCCAAGCAGCACCGCCAAGCCGAGGATGTAAAGGGCAAAAGACATGGGAGCCTCCGTTGGCTAGAAACTAGCTCCGTGCGAATATCGACGCCACATCGAGACTGCCAGGGTTTGAGTAGGCCCGCTCCTACTCGTGTAGACGCCTAACTGTTGGAGATGCCAATGGATCGGGACATCGAAGCCGAATGCGCCGGTCGCGAACACCGAGTTCAACCCTGGGGAAGTGCGCGAGTGATGCGCCAGTTCTCCGTCCACCGATGAGGATCGACCATGCCGACCGGAACCGTCCGACTACACCGAGTCCTGAAAACGAAACCCGCCAAGGTCTACAAGGCCTTCCTTGATGCAGATGCGTCGGCGAAGTGGCTTCCGCCCTACGGCTTCACCTGCAAGGTTCATCACCTCGACGCTCGCGTCGGTGGCACCTTCAAGATGTCGTTCACGAACTTCTCAACTGGCAACGGTCACTCATTCGGTGGCGAGTACCTCGAACTCGTACCCGACCAGCGGCTGCGCTACAACGACAAGTTCGACGACCCAAATTTGCCGGGCGCAATGCAGGTTACGGTGACGCTGAAGGCGGTGTCCTGCGGCACGGAGATCAACATCGTCCAGGAAGGAATTCCCGAAGTCATACCGACCGAGATGTGCTACCTGGGCTGGCAGGAATCGCTGGCGCAGCTTGCCAACCTGGTCGAGCCGGATATCCCCGGATAAATGACAACCTCATCCGTCAGTGCGGTGATCTTTGCGAACCACCTTCGCAAAGTTGCCGCATTTTACCAAGGCGTGTTCGCCATTCATTCCTCGCGCGCTGATCGCGATCATGATGTGCTGGTCTTCCCGGGCTTCGAACTGACGATTCACCAGATCCAGCAACGGCTGCTGACACTGGAATCGGTAGATAGCCCACCGGAACGGCGCGAGCGCAGCGCCATCCGCCTCGACTTTCCGGTCACCGATCTTGAGCAGGCGAGGCGGGAAGCGACGCGCCTTGGCGGCGTCATCGATGACCTGCCGCCGGCCTGGGCCGGCAACGACACCCATTTCTTCCTCGGGCACGATCCAGAAGGTAATGTGTTCGGCGTGAGGGTTTCCCGGAGACGCGAGCCATGAAAACCACCGACGTCACCGTTCGGCTCGCCAAGCTGTCCGACGCCGATGGCATCGCCGCGATGTCGCGCGACTACATCGAGCAGGGCCTGCCGTGGACCTGGACGGCCGAGCGGGTCGCGAATGCCGTCCACGATCCCGACACTAATGTGGTGGTGGCAGGTGAACGCGGAAAGATCGCTGCGTTTGGCATCATGTTCTTCGCCGATGACGACGCCCATCTACTCCTCTTCGCCGTTCGCAGCGGGACCCGGCGCCGCGGCATCGGCAGTGCAATCCTGCGCTGGCTCGAAGAGGCGGCGCGCACCGCCGGGGCGAAGCGCATCCGCGTGGAGTGCCGCCGGGACAATACGCCCGCGCGCATTTTCTACGGCGAACACGGCTACACGGAGCTGACCATCACCCGCAAGATGTACCGCGGCCTCATGGACGGCATCCATCTCGAAAAATGGTTTCGCCCCGTGGTCGACGAACTACCGAAATGACGCGTCGAGTGCGCGCAGCGCCTCCGCGGCCTCGGGCCGTGCGGGCTGCTCCCGTTCCAGCTGTGTGAGCAACGCTCGTGCCGCGGCGGAGTCGCTCGGCGCGATACCGTACGCCATTCGCAGTAGCGGGTCATAAGCCGGCCGAAAGTCCGGGCTGATGTGCAATACGGACAGAAGCGGATCACGAACCTGCCCGAGCATTTCGCGCGCGTCGTAGGTCGGCTTCACGTCGCGGCCCATCTCGAGATATCGATCGCGCGCCTGCCAGTACGCGGTAAGGCGCTGCGTCCAGGCCGCGTCGATCGAGGCCAGAACCTGCGCCGGTTCGATGTCGACTTCAGCCAGCAGCGCTAACAATCGGTCGCGCGGCGCGGAAGTGGGTGCATACGTGATGCGCGGTGCCAGGTACGTGACGACGGGATGGTCGTCGGTATTGAACGGTGCAGCACCAGCGAAACGCGCGAGTGAGTCCGGGCCGGCGATGAAGCTGCCAAACAGCGCGAGGTCATCGGTGATGCCGAAGTCGGCGAGCGGATGTGGAGTCTTCAGCGCAGCCAGGCGTCGACGCCCGTCCACCAGGTCGATGCGCTCTCCATCGCGTCGCGACACGAGCCCGAGCACGGGTGTCTCGAGGCTGTTGGTCGCGAGCATGGCCCAGCCGCGCGGATACACACGCAGGTAACTGCGCACGATGCTGCGCAGGGTGTCGAGATCGAGCTGATGCAGCGGCAGCCACTGGCAGAACACGCCACCAGGGGCAAGGCGTCCGCGCACCGCTGCGAAGTGCTCGACTGTGTATAGCGCGCCCGAGCCGCTGCGCGCCGGATGAAAGTTGTCAGCCACGATCACGTCATAGTGCTCGGGCGCGGCGCGCACGAAGCGACGCGCGTCGGCGGTCAGGATGCGCAATCGCGAGTTCGCCGGGTCGCCGAACGGCGCAGCGAATTGCGAGGACGCGGCAATCACCTCGGGTAGCAGCTCCACCGCGTCCACTTCGAGGCCCGGGTCTTCGGCTGCCGAACGCGCGGTTACGCCGGTTCCGAGCCCCAGAAACAGCGCTCGCCGCGGCGTTGGATGCAGAAGTATCGGCAGCAGTCCCTGCCGCCCATCCGTCAACAGCGTCGCGCTGCTGCCTTCCTGCTGCCGGTTGTTGATGTGCAATGTGGCGATGCCGTTGGCGTCCTCGATCACGCTCACCGTCGCCGATGCGCCTTCGGCGTAGCTCGCCAGCCGGCCGCCCTCGGGTAGCTTGATGAGCGCGAGCGACGGAGCCCACACGGCGAGCGCGCCCGCCGCGGCCGCTACCGACAGCTGCGCGGGCGCGCGCCACGCGCGCGGCGACGCCAACACGAGATAGCCCGCCGAGATGAGGAGCAACGCAAACGTCGATCCGAGCACCGGCAACAACAGCAATCCGCACAGCAGCGGCGCCAGCGCTGCGCCCAGCGTATTCGCGCCGATCGCCTGGCCGAAGCTGATGCCCGCCGCGCGTGCGTTGGTGGCGAGGTGACTGAACAGCGCGCCCATCACGATGGTAGGCAGCAGGAACGCGGCCAGCGCCAGCGCGGATTCGGCCAGGAGCGCGCTGAACATTCCGGGGCCGGCCGCAACCAGGAGCGCGGCCTTGGCATTCGCCGCGCCGGCCAGGCTCACGACGCCTAACAAGCATGTCGCCGCCAACATTTGCAGCAGGTGATCCCGCGATTTCGATCCCCACCGGCTGTACGCCGCCGCACCCACAGCGCTGCCAACGAGATACACCGCCAGCAGAATGGCGAACGTGTAGACGGTGTTCTCCGCCACCTGGCTCAGCACGCGTACCACCAGAACCTCGTAGCCGATGCCGAGCAATCCGGTGGCGGCCAAAAGGCGCAGGTGCTGGCGGGCATGGTTCGCCACCACGGCCGGAGTCGCGGCAACACTCGGCGCAAACACTTTCAGCGCAATGACCGCGCAGAAAAAGTTGGTAACCACGCAGATGGCTGCGGTGAACGACAGTCCAAGTCGAGGCACGAGCACAAACGCAGCCACCAGCACGCCGAGCACCGCCCCAAAGGTGTTGCCCGCATAGAGCTTGGCGATCGGCGCGCCTTCCCCGCGCAGGTTCGCGACGATGCGCTCCATCGCCGGCAAAGTGGCGCCCATCGCCGCCGTCGCCGGCAGCAGCAGCAGGAAAGTGCCGCCGAACACCACAAGCCACTGCCAGAGTGGCGCAGGCTGGGCGCCGATCAGATCGAGCAACGCCTCCGACACTGGCGCCATCAGCAATAACAGCGCGAGGCTCCATAAGCCGATGACGGCCTCGCAAGCCGCGTACCACCGTACCGGTCGCTCACTGGCACCGATGCGCTTGCCGAAACCCAGCGCACCCACGGCGATGCCGCCAAAAAATCCCGCCACCACGGCAAGCACGGCGGCGGACTCGTGTCCGAGCCAAAGCGCGGCTTGCTGAGTCCAGACAATCTGGTAACCGAGCGCCGCGAATCCCGACGCCACCATTAGCAGCATTGCAGCGACGCGAGCCATTCAGCCGCTGAACGAAACGCGATAACCCCAGGAATCGAGATGCGTCGGAATGGCGTTGAATGCCAGCGAGATGCGCCGCTCCCCTGGATTCACCGGCACCGCATGCATGAGGTAGCTGGGAAACAGCGCCACGTCGCCGGGCTCCGGCGCGGGGCTGATCCACTTGTCGGCGTTGTAAGAGCCCGTGGTGACGCCGGCATGATCGTTCTTGAAGGTGAAATCCGTGCCGCCTGGTGATTTCATGAACACGGTGCGCGCGTCCGCATGCGTGCGCGTGAGATACACCACGCCCGAGATGAAACTGTTGGCGTGGTTGTGCATGGCCTGGCGCCCGCCGGTGTCGAGCACGTTCACCCACATCTCCTTGAGCGACCAGCCCAACCGCTCGCCGAACAGCAGCGCACCGAACTCCGGCAGCAGCGGACTCAACAGCACTGCCGTCTCGACCAGCAACGGTGAATCACTCGGCCGCAGCAGCGCGGTGTGTACGAGATTCGGCGAGGAGCTGTTCGCCTGGTCGACGTTCTTGCTGAAGTGTTCGATGAGTCCCGCGACCAGCGCGCTGCCGAGCACATTCTTCGCGCGCATGAATGGCGTCGGAAAAAGCCCAGTGACTTCTTTCATCGTTGTTCGGGTCGGGCGCGAGGGGGCTCAGATTCTAGTGACAGTTGTGCGACAGATTCATGACGGCGCGGCGGTCACCAACGAGTCGCAAAGCGTTAATCGATTGGTCATATCACTCGCCTAGGGTTCCTCCGCACTTTCATCCGCCAGAACAGTCAGGGGAATCTCTCAATGAAGCACGAGTTCAGGAACAAGCAGATCGCGCTCGCCGTGGCGGGTGCACTCAGCGCCGCCGCCATGAGCGCGGCCACCGCCGGTGGGTTCGGCAATCCGATCGCCGACAAGGGCGAGGGCACCTATGTCACGGGTGACTTCCACAACCACACCACCTGTTCCGACGGCGTGATCTCGATGCAGAAGCTGGTCAAGAAAGCCACCGACAAGGCGGACACGCCCTGGGGCCTCGACTGGTTCGTGCAGGCCGGCCACGGTGGCAACGGCAATCGCAATTGCACGCTCATCGAAGACGCGACACTCGCGACGCCCGCGTATCCGGTGGCGCTTGCCACGGACGGCGTGACGGCGCTCGGCCCCAACACCAGCTGGCAGAACAGCAATCCATCGATCACGCCCAAGGGCCTCGTATTGGGCACCGCGCCGAACCAGGTCATGTGGCGCTGGCAGTCGATCCAGGAATACCAGTATCCGGTGGTCGAATATCTCGCCGCGCTCAAGAACATGCCGCTCTTCATCGGCCTGGAATCGGTGGTGGCCGGTCACGAGCACTCCTCGATGTCGGTCATCTCCGGTCAGATCCCGGCCTCTATCTACAAGCAGAACCTGCCGACGACACCGGGTTACTCGCCGCTCGGCAATGCCACGGCGCTGGCAAAGTGGTCGTACTGCTTCGATCGCGGCGACACGGACACCAGCCGCGGCAACACCGTCGTCGGCGGCGCGGTCGGCAACAACTGGGACTGCTCGGTCACAGGCAGCGCCAACGCCGCGGATCCGAGCTGGAACCCGACCGCACTCAAACTAATGCCGGCGAGCGGCGCAGGCGTGGGTGACCGCGGCCACGCCAAGACCGTCGAGGCGATGAAGTGGATGGCGCAGTTCCAGCCGAACGCGAGCTACTACGTCCCCGCGCATCTCGAGCGCGCCGGCCCGTTCAACCCTAACGGCAACAACGGCTTCAACATCGAGAGCCTGCGCGACTTCAACAATGCCGCCCCGACCGTGGCCTTCGGTATGGAAACGCAGCCGGGACATGGCGCCTCGGATGCGCGCGGCGAATACACCGTCCATCGCAACAACTTCGGCGGCACGATCGGGAATGTCGATAGCGTCGGGGGCACCACCTGGGGCGGCACAGGCGTGTATGGCGCGCAGATCGGCGGCGTGTGGGACGCACTGCTCGGCGAAGGCCGCAACTTCTGGTTCTTCGCCAGCTCCGACTGGCACAACCGCGGCATGTTCGGCCCGGATGACCGCCGTTCCTCGCAAGACTTCTATCCAGGCGAATACCAGCGCACCGCCGTGATGGTGCGCAAGGACGACGACAAGAGAGGCGGCCACTTCTTCGATGCGCACGAGAAGGGCAAGAGCAAGGTTCTGACGCCGAATGCGATCGTGGATGGTTTGCGCACCGGCAACGTCTGGGCGGCGAGCGGGCAGCTCATCGACCGCCTGGCGTTCGTGGTCTGCGCCGACACGCGCATCAACGATGCCATCGGCAACGCCCTGTTGGAAGCGGCCACTTTGATCGCCGCCCGGGAGAATACCGACGTCGATCTCGACGCCAAGTGCGCCACGCTCGGCGAGAAGTTGGTCGTGCGCCCGGGATCGGAAGTGGTGGTGGCCATCACCGTGCGCGACCCGTCCGGCACCAACTACTCTCCGTACACCTTCTCGAATCCGTCGCTGACCCAGGTTGGCATCACACAGGCTCTGAACAAGCCGGTGCTCGATCACCTCGATGTGATCGGCGGCGCAGTCACGGGCTACAAGACTCCGGGCGCGAGCGACTACTCGGGTGAGTGGCCACGCACCTGGATCTCCAATCCGGACATGGCCACGGTTCCCGAAGGCGCCAAGAACACCAGCGCACATGTGGTGCGCACGTTCAGCCAGGGCACGTGGAAAACCTCATTCGGCGACAAGCAGTACAAGACCATGGTCTTCCGCCTGCGCAATGTGAGCAACTCGCAGTACCTGCGCTTGCGTGGAACGAACCTGCCGGCGGCGGTGCCGTTCGAGACGGATGCCGACGGCAATCCGCTGGCGGATTTGTGGACCAACGCAACGGCTATCAACCCGACGCTCACCGGTGGCGCGGACGGCAAGCCGGCGGGCGCGAACCTGCGTATTCCGTGCACCACCGTGGGCACGAACGTTCCGGCGACGGCGGTTCCATACACCGGCACGGCGATCGACGGATGCCCGGCACACTTACCCGTGGTCAACGGGCAGAAGATGGTGGCCTACGACGTCGCTGCCTGGTCGGACCTGTGGTTCTACAGCAATCCGGTCTTCATCGAAGTGAAGGGCTCAACGCGGGTTGCCGGCGTCGAGTGATCGTCTAACAACTCGAGTGCCCCTTGGCGCCGCGCGGCAACGCGCGGCGCTTTCTCTCGTCTGAAGCGTAAGACACATGTCCACCATTGTTGAAGAGAACACCGCGGCGGCGGCCATTTTGCGCCGCAAGCGTCCGGCTCCCCCCGTCTGGATGCGCGAGCCGCTTCTGCATTTCGTCGTGCTCGGCGCGGTGTTGTTCGGCGTCGATCACCTTCTCGCGACCCGCGCGGGCGACCCGCGCACCATCGTGGTCGACGCAGGCGTCGATGCTCAGGCGATCAAGATCTTCAAGGCGGCGCGCGGACACACTCCGAACGCCGAGGAACTCTACGCGCTGCGCAAGGTGTGGCTCGACAACGAGGTGTTGTATCGCGAGGGCATCGCGCTCGGTCTCGACAAAGGCGACACGGCCATCCGCGAACGCGTGATCTTCAAGGCATTGATGACGGTCGATGCAAATACCAAGTTACCGGCGTTCGATGAATCGACCCTTCGGAAGTGGTTCGAAAGTCACCGGAACAGATACGACGAACCGGCCCGGTTCGACTTCGAGGAAGCGGTGCTCGCGGGCGATCGCTCGGAGTCCACGGCGCGCGCGTTTGCTGTGGCACTGAATGCCGGAACTCCCGGCGACACCGAGGCGGGCTTACGCGTGTTCACCGCGCGTCCGCACGACAACATCGTGCAGAGCTATGGTCCCGAATTCGCTACCGCACTCGAAGCGGCGCCCGAAGGCGAATGGCAGGCGTTGCCCAGCCGCGAAGGCCCGCGCGTAATGCGGTTGAAGTCGATGGCGCCCGCAAGGCCCGCGAAATTCGAGGACCTGGGCAGCGTTGTGCTGCAGGACTGGACGGATTCGGTGATGTCCGAGCAGCGTAGCGAAGCCGTGCGGGCGTTGGCGCGCAAGTACAAGGTGAAAGTGAGCGGCGAAAAATGAAACGCGCCTTAGCGCTGCTGTTGTTCGTGTTCGCCGGCAATCTCGCCGCGGCGCACGAGATGACCATGGCGGAGATGGAGCTGCGCGAGGCACGTCCCGGCGAGTTCCTGTGGCAATGGACCGTGAGCGGCAACAAACCTCCCGCCGACGAGTTGACACCGTCGTGGCCGGAATCCTGCGCCGCCGATGCGAGCGTGGTGCGCTGTGGCAAGGAAGGCCTGAACGGCGTCTTGACGATGGAAGGCGTGGGACGGAGCTATTCCGCCGCGTTGGTCAAGGTCTTCTGGCGAGACGGCCAGAGTCGCGTCTATACGCTGACGGAACGCCAGCCCAGCGTGCACCTCTACGGCTCGGCCGACGACCAGCGCGGCATGGGCGAAGTGGCGCGAGCCTATCTAGTGCTCGGCGTCGAACACATCCTGAGTGGCATCGACCACCTGATGTTCGTGGCCGCGCTGCTTTTCCTGGTCGGATTCCAGCGCAAGCTGGTGTGGACCATCACCGCGTTCACGCTGGCGCACAGCATCACGCTGGCGAGCGCCGCGCTCGGCTGGCTGACACTTCGTTCTGCGCCGGTCGAGGCGAGCATCGCGCTGTCCATCGTGCTCGTGGCCGCCGAAGCGCTGCACCGACGCGAGACCGTTGCGCGCCGCCTGCCGGCGCTGGTCGCATTTCTCTTCGGTCTCGTGCATGGCCTCGGTTTCGCCGGGGCGCTCAGCGAGATCGGCCTGCCGCAGGCGCATCTGGCAACCGCGTTGCTCACATTCAATCTGGGCGTGGAGATCGGGCAGCTGATGGCGGTTGCGGCGGCCTGGGCCGCGTGGCAAGCCTTCCGGCGCCTGAAATTCCGACAATGGCAACTGGCGGACTACAGTCGCGTGCCGCTGCTATACGGAATCGGCTCGCTGGCTGCGTACTGGTCGCTGTCGCGCATCGTCACGTTGATTAATTGGCAATCATGAGTCGCCGCACCCTCTATCTTGTCGCGTTGGTCATCGCCAGCAGCGCCGTGTTCGCCGGCGTCTACTTCGCGAATGTAAGTGGTGAGCCCGTTGCGCCTTCGCCGGTGGCCGCGAGCCCCGCGCCGATCGCGCCTCCGCGTGCCGCCACGATGCCCGATGTCGAAGCCGCTCCTGCACCGCCTGCGCCCGTGGCACCGGTCATCACGCCGGACGCGGTGGCACGCTGGATTGCTGACTCCGCAGGTAGCGACGCCACCAAGCGCGCCACGGCCATTGCCGCGCTCGGCGACGCTCCACGTGTGGATGCGTTGCCGGTATTGCGTCGTATCCTGACCGATGGTGAACCGCAGGTTGATCGCGCGCTTGCGCTGCGGTCGCTGAGCAAACTCGCCCAGACGCAGGGTGACACGGATGGAGCGATCCGAGACGCGGTGCGCCACGCCATTTATCACGGCGACGATCAGACCAACACCGCGGACGTGCAGAAGACCCTCGACAGCATCGAGCAAGCGGAACAGCGGTAGTCAACACGGCGCCGCGACGATTTTCTGTTCGTCCTACGCGAAAAAAGTCATGCGGCTCATTGGCCGGCTCTCACGGCAGCGTCAATCTCGCGCTCATGCGGCGCAACGTGCTTGCTCTCGGCCTCGACCCGACATTCGCGGACTTTACGCAGATGCCCGGGCTCACGCCGGAATCCATCAAGGCGTATATCGATTCAGAACTGGAACGGTTGCGTGAGCTCGGCTATGCCGTCGAGAGCTGTCTGGTCGATACGGGCGTCACGGCTGAATCCGTCGCCGCGCGCGTGCTCGCGTCACACGACTTCGATTGCGTGTTGATTGGCGCCGGCCTGCGCGCGCCAGCGCATTTACTGCTGTTCGAGAAGCTCATGAATGTCGTGCACGCGTGGGCGCCGGGAGCCAAGATCTGCTTCAACACCAAACCGGCGGACACCGTTGACGCGGTGCGGCGGTGGTTGCCCGCCTAGCAACCCCATCGTTGCAGCTGCGCTGACGGCGAACCGGCGCTCGCTCAGCTGGCGCGAGCCGACTGTGGACGGCCCGCATCCGCCGGAGGCGAGGCATCGCGCTTTCGCATCGTGCCGAGGAATGATCCCGCGATCACGAGCGGAAAGCCGATCGCCATGCCAATCGTGACCTGCTCGTGCAATACCAGCGCGCCCAACGCGATGGCCACCGCCGGATTCACATAGGTGATCACGGTGGCGCGCGCCGGTCCCACTTCGGCGATGAGTGCGAAGAACACCATGAACGCGCCGGCCGTGCACAGCACTCCCAAACCCGCGACCGACCATGCCGCTTCCGCACTGACGTGCGAAGGCCAGAGGAAAGGCACGAACGGTGCGTAAAGTACGGTGGCGGCGATCAGCGAAGCGGTGATGACACCGATGGCGGGCACGTCTTTCAGTTTGCGATCGATGACGATCGGACCGATGGCGTAGCAGAGCGCCACCACGATGGTGAGCGCCACGGAAAACAGGTCGTCGAAGTGGATGTCCAGGCCGACCAGCAAGGCGACGCCGGCGAAGCCCAGCGCCAATCCGAACAGGCGGCGCGGTTCGAGGCGCTCATGTCCCAGCTTGGTGACGATCAGCGCGGCGAACAACGGCACCACCGCGATGAGCAACCCGGCCGTCGAACTGGTGAGGCGTGTCTCGGCATGGCCTAACAGCACCCACGGAATGCTGATCTCGATGAGCGTGAAGGTCAGCAGCCATTTCCACTTCTGAAATGCGGGCGCGAGCGCATTGCGGTTCAAGGCGACCGGCAACAGGATCAACGCGCCCATGAGCGTGCGCGTGGCGGCCACCATCAGCGGATCGATTTCCCTGACGGCAATGCGAATGAGCAGGTAGGGCATACCCCAGAGCAGGCCCAGGGAAAGAAACAGGATCCAGCCGCGCTTTGACATCGTGCGATTGTAGAGAAGGATGGAGCTTCGCGGGGCAAGCAGACCTTGGTCTTGCACAACGAAAACTTGTTGACGGCCATGAGGGGCTGGCCCCAATTTCCCAACGCGCCATTCGCGGGCATGGGCGAACCTGAAAGGCGTCAAACGAACGTAGCGCGCGCTTCCTCCATCGCCCAATCCGCGAATGTCCGCACGATCGGCCGGCGAAAATGCGCCGCCGGCGCCATGAGGTAGTAACTCCACGGCGCCATCCAGGTCTCCTGGGTCACGCGCACCAGCTGACCCCGCGCCAGCAACGGCCCGACGTGCGGCGCGCGCCCGATGGCGATGCCGAGTCCGGCCACGGCGGCGCCGATCAGCACGATGGAATCGCTGAACTGCGGGCCGCGCCCAACCGACGCGGTAGATAGTCCGGCGCGCTCGAACCAGCCGCGCCAACCCAGCCAGGGCTGCTCCGTGCCGGCGTCGGTATCGTGCAGCAGCGGATAGTCGGCGAGTGCCGCCAGCGTACCCGGCATGCGGCCGCCGCCGAACAACTGCGGGCTCGCCACCGGAAACAGTTCCTCGCGGCACAGCAGTTCGCCGTGCAAGCCGCGGCCGGGTGCGGGCGCGAAGCGAATCGCGAGATCGATGGCGTCGCGGCGGAAGTCCATGACATGGCGCGAGGTGCGCAGCACCACGTCGACGCGCGGCGCCCGCTCGCGAAAGCGATGCAGGCGCGGCAGCAGCCAGCCGTTGGCGAAGCCCGCCAGCGTGGTGAGCGTGAGCACACCGTCGGCGCGCTTGGTCCGCACACGCGTAGTGGACTCACCCAGCAGGTCGAAGCCGGCGGACAGCTCCGGTAGGTAGTCGCGACCCTGGTCGGTCAGCGTGAGGCCTCGCGGCAACCGCTGAAACAACGAGGTGTCGAGATACTGCTCGAGGCGCCGCACCTGCTGGCTCACCGCCGCGGCCGACACGCGCAGCTCCGAAGCCGCGGCCACGAAGCTGCCGAGACGCGCCGAAGCTTCGAAGGCGCGCAGCGCATTGAGCGGTGGAAGTCGCCTTGCCATGAGTAGAGCAAGAATAACTTAGCCTCAGCGAAAAGCCTTGCGCGTCGCGCCGGCTGGCCGATCGCCCGATACTGGGAAGCCGAACTAACAGCCAGGACTCGCCATGCACCTCTACGACTATCTCGACTCCGGCAACGGCTACAAGGTGCGCCTGCTGCTGGCGCAGCTCGGCCAGAAATACGACTGGACTGATGTGGACATCGACAAGGGGCTCACGCGCACACCCGAGTTCCTGAAGCGCAATCCCAACGGCCGCATCCCGACCCTCGAACTCGACGACGGCACCAACCTGCCGGAGTCGAACGCCATCCTCTGGTATCTCGCCGAAGGTTCGCGCTTCGTGCCCGCCACCCAGATTGGCCGCGCCCAGGTGCTGCAGTGGATGTTCTTCGAGCAGTACAGCCACGAGCCGTACGTGGCGACGCCGCGCTACATCTGCCGCCACTTCGCGGCAGATCATCCGCGCCGCGCCGAGTTGCCAGACCGGCTCGCCAAGGGGCGCGCCGCGTTCGCGGTCATGGAGCAGCATCTGTCGTCGCGCCAGTTCTTCGTCAACGAGCGCTACAGCATCGCCGACATTGCCCTGTACGCGTACACGCACGTCGCCGAGGACGGCGGCCACGACCTCAAGGCGTATCCGAACCTGCGCGAGTGGTTAGGTCGCGTCGCGGCGCAACCGCTCTACGTATCACTGCTCGCCAGGCCCAAGGCCGTCGCGGCGTGAGTACCGGCATCGCGAAGAGGCCCACGCTGCCATACAGACCGTGATCTTCACGTCGACGCGCATGGCGGCCGGTGAGGTGCAAGGCACCATGGCCGGTCGCATGCTCGAGCCGATTTTGCGGTAGCCGGGGTTTCTCGCGGCGCCCAAATCGGCCCAGGCACGTCCGGGCGTCGCCACACGGCGACGTCTACCGGGCTCTGACGAGTGCGACGACCATTGGTCGTCGCGCGCTGTAACGGATAGTCTTGCGGGCCCGATAATCACATTCCGGGCTCGAGGGGACTCATGCGGAAGTTTGTTTTCTTAGGTTCCGCGCAGCGCTTTTCGGACGTTGCCCTGCTGCTCCTGCGCGTATTCGTCGGCCTGTTCCTGATCTGGAGCGTCTGGGACAACCTCACCAGCACGGACCGCATGCATGAATACGCGGCATTTCTCGCCAAACACCATTTCGCGAGCCCGGGAATCCTGGCGCCGGTCTCCGTTTACCTCCAACTGGCCATCGGTGCCGGCTTCGTTCTGGGGCTGTTCACGCGGTGGGCCGGCATTTTTTGTGTTCTTCACTTCGCCATAGCCATCGCACTGGTCGATCGCTTTGGCGGCATGCGCGGCATCTTTCCTTCGGGCTGCCTGGTGGGGATCGGCCTGTACCTGGCGACGCATGGTGCCGGCCGCTTCTCGATGGATGCCGCACTGCGGGCCAACGAGCTGCCGCGTGGCAACGGCGGCGTGCGCTTCCAGCGCTGACAGATCACGGTGCCAGGATGGCGCGAAACATCGAGATCAAGGCGCGCATCGAGAATGTCGCCTCGCTGACGCCCAAGGTGGCGGAGCTCGCGAACGAAGGGCCGATCGAGATCGCCCAGGACGACACCTTCTTCAACTGCGTTACCGGCCGGCTCAAGCTGCGCGCCTTCTCCAACGACGCGGGCGAGCTTATTTTCTATCGGCGAGTGAACCAGGTGGGGCCGAAAGAGTCCTTCTATCTACGGTCCCCCACTTCATCACCCGAGACACTTCGTGAATCGCTTTCGCTGGCCTACGGACAAGTCGGTCGTGTCCGCAAATACCGCACTCTCTTCCTGGTCGGACGTACCCGCGTTCACCTGGACCGCGTGGAAGATCTCGGCCATTTTCTCGAGCTCGAAGTCATGCTGGTGGATGACGAATCCCCCGAGCAGGGAATTCGCGAAGCGAGTGAGCTCATGGATCGCCTCGGAGTTCAGCCCGCCCAACTAATCGAGGGCGCCTACCTCGACCTGTTGCTCGCACAGCAAGGATAAGGGGACACTCCCCATTTCCTAGCAAAAGGGGCCGCACCTCCGGGAAATGGAGAAGCGAGGGAGACAACAATGAAAGCATCCGTTCTGGGACTCTTGATAGCCACGGTGGCGTTCGGCGCCAGCACTGTCTATCTGACGCTGCAGCTCCGGGAAGAACGCGCGCAGGCCGACAAGGTCGCCGACGCCATGCTGGCGCTCAATGCGCGCATCGCCGGGCTCGAAAAGGCGCGGTCTGAGCGTCATTTCGCCACAGCGAATCCGTTCGCGGCCGCCATGTCGCCGGGAGGCCCGCCGCCGGACCAGACATTCCGCGCCGAGCAGAAGTCCGTGCCCGAGGGCCAGGTCGCCGAGAGTGTCACCATCAACGCCCCGCCTCCTCGCAACGCGGAAACCTTCCAGAGGATGATGCGCAAGCAGGTTCGCGCGCGAAACAAGCAGCTCTATGCCGACGTCGGAGTTCGCCTGGGCCTCGACAAGGATGAAGCTAACAAGCTCATCGACCTGCTGACCGAGCAACAGATTCAGGACAGGCGGTCCTGGGGCGAGTCCACGGGTACCGAAGACATGTTGCGCCAACTGCAGGACAAGCAACGCGAGGACAAGACAAAAATTGCCGACCTCATCGGCGATGACAAAGCGAAATCGCTCGAGGAATATCAACAGTCGCTGCCCGCGCGGCTAGAGCTGGACATGCTCGCGCGCCAGTTCGATGGCGCGGACTCCCCGCTCAACGAGGAGCAGCAGAAGCGCCTGCTCGCGGTACTGGTGGACGAAAGGACACGGTCTCCCGCGCCGAAGATGGCCGAAGCCACGTCGATCGAAGAATATTCGAAGGCTTACGACGCCTGGCAGAGCGACTACGATGAGAGCGTGGCGTCACAGGCGCGTGCCATCTTCAACCCGGAGCAGCTCGCCACATTCCACGAGTATTCCGAGTGGCAACAGCAAATGCGCTCGCAAATGAGCGCCATGGGTGGCGGTCGTGTTCTACGAGTCCCGGGCGGCCCCAGCCTCATGTACCCCACCTCCGCGACCATAGTGAATGCCGACCTGGCGATCGCTTCACCCGCTCCTGCCGACAAGCCGCGCAAATGATTTCTGACGAACAACAGATCCGTGACACCTTGACCGTATTGCGCGAGACCGGCGGCCGCTGGCAGCTGGCACGCGCTGCTAATCTTCTTTCACCAGTGAGCGCCTGACATGAAATACAAGGGCAGCTGTCATTGCGGAAAAGTAACTTTCGAAGTCGAGGGTGAAGTCACCGGTGCCGTATCCTGCAACTGCTCCATCTGTTCGAAGCGCGGCTCGCTGCTGTGGTTCGTGCAGCGCGACCAGATGAAGGTCACGGGTGAATCGGAACTGACCACCTACACTTTCAACAAACACGTGATCAGGCATCGCTTCTGCAAGCATTGCGGCGTGTTGCCGTTCGGTGAGGGCACCGATCCCAAAGGCATCGCCACGGTGGCCATCAACATCCGTTGTCTCGACAACTTCGAGTTCGACAAGGTGCCGGTGCACCACTACGACGGTCGCGCGGCCTGAAGCGTCAGGTTGGACCGACACTTATACATATGCGCCGCCGTGGCCGCTTTCCTGGGAGTGGCGCTCGGCGCATTCGCGGCGCACGGCCTCAAGACCAGCCTGCAGCCCGAATTGCTCGCCGCGTTTGAAACCGGTGCGCGTTACCAGATGTATCACGCGTTTGCGCTGTTCGCCGCGGCCGCGGGATTCGCGCGCTGGCAGTCGCGCGCGTTCGTGATCGGCGGCGGGTTGTTTGTCGCCGGCATCGTGATCTTTTCGGGGAGTCTCTACGTGCTCGCGCTGACCGGCGTGCGCACCTGGGGCGCCGTCACGCCGATAGGTGGCCTGGCATTCCTGGCCGGGTGGCTCTGTCTCGCATGGGGCGCGGCCACTAAAATGCGGTCATGATTTTCTATGATTACTACGCCGACGTCCCCGAAGCCACGCTGCGTGATTTCGTCAGCAAGCAGGAATTGGGCCACTTCGTCACGGTAAGTGCCGACGGCCAGCCGCACATCGGTCTTTATCCATTCCTGTTCCTGGGCGAAACCCTCGAGATTCACCTGAGCCGCGCCGACGAGCAACTTCAGGATCTGCGCACCAACACCCAGTGCGTCTTCGAAGTCGACGAAATGCACGGCACCGTTCCCTCGCATTGGACTCACGCGACCAACGCTATGTTCGCCACCGCCTACCACCGCACCGTGATATTCGAGTGCGAGGCCGAAGTCTCCGAAGACGCCGAGGTGCTGGCGGCGCAGCAGCGCCGGCTCATGACGCACTACCAACCGGACGGCGGTCACGCCCCGGTGAGTACTGAGCACGCCATGTATCGTGCGCCATTCAAGGAAATCGCCGCGCTCACGCTGCACGTACGCGCGCGCAAGGTGAAGTGGAAGCTGGCGCAGAACCGAAGCCGCGCGCAGCGCGAGCACATCATCGCCGAGCTGCGCAAACGCGGACGGCCCACCGATCCCGGCGCGGCGGATGCATTGCAGTGGACGCTGGATCACGAGGCGGCGAAGTAACCCGATGCCGTGGCTGCGCGCCGCGCTGGTGTGGATGCTCATCATGCTGGTGGAGACCGGACACGGCGTGGTCCGCGAAGTCTTCATCGCGCCGGTAATCGGTGGCTTTCGGGCGCGGCAGATCGGCGTGTTGATCGGTTGCATCCTCATCTTCATCATCGCGCTGCTCACGGCACGCTGGATGAACGCAAAGACACCACGCAACCAGCTCATGGTCGGCGCCTTCTGGGTGGCGCTCACCTTGTGTTTCGAGTTCGCGCTCGGTCGCGCCACCGGCGCGAGCTGGGCACGCATTCTTTCCGACTACAATCCCATGCATGGTGGCCTGATGCTTCTGGGTCTCGCTTTCATGTTCTGCACGCCGTGGCTGACGAGAAGAATCCGATGATCAACCACTCAGGCGACTGCCATTGCGGCCGCGTACGTTTCGAAGTGGATGCACCGGCAGAACTGCCCATTGACGAATGCAACTGCTCCATGTGCACGCGCACCGCGTATCTGCATCTCATCGTGACGGCCGACAGATTCCGCATCACGCGCGGCAAGGATTCGCTCCGTACCTACACCTTCAATACCGGCACGGCGAAGCACTACTTCTGCTCGGTCTGCGGCATCAAGCCGTTCTACGTGCCGCGCTCGCATCCAGACGGAATCAGCGTGAATGCGAGGTGCATCGATCCGGGAACTGTGACGGGCATGAAAATCAGGCCGATCGATGGCCGCAACTGGGAGCAGCAGTATCCGGCTGGCCGAGGCGACTTCGTCGCGTAGTTCCCCACCGCAAAGCTGCGAGAAACTCCGAGCGATCACCACTGCTGCAATTTTTCCGGGCCGCCACGGAACGGCGACCTGCGGAAATTCTTCACAGTTTTGCGTTAAAGCATGTTGACTACTGCGCGCGCGACAAAACTCAACATGCATCCTCGACCGCAAATGCTTTAACAACAACGCGGTGGAACAAGGATGAACTACATCAGCGGCCGAGTGGTACTCAAGGAAACAGGGCTCGGCATTCCGGATCTGTTGGTCGTTATTCACGACGTGGATCCAGACACCAAGCCCGAGGAAAACATCGGCACGGCGGGTGCGCCAGCGCGCACGGCGTCGGCCACCAATGAAACTCCGAATATCGGCGATCGTCTTGGTTCCCGGCTCACGGGGCCGAACGGAGCCTTCGAATTCAGCTACGAGGATTCCGAATTCCAGATTCGCAATCCGGAGGAGAAGCGTCCCGATCTCCTGCTGCTGGTGGAGGCTCCGGAGGAGCCCGGCCTCATTGAATCCTCGCGCGTTCTGTACGTGTCGCCGGAAATTTGCCAGAACGCCGGCCGCACCGAGCAACGACTGATCCGTATTTCGGCCGAGACGCTCAAGAAGGCAGGAGTTCCACTGCCACTTGATCCATCCGTTGCCAAGGAGGAGTCGGGCGCAGTCATCGGCAAGTTGAACCAGGCCGCGGTCTATCGCGCTGACATCGAGACCGCCACGCGAAAGATCGCCGCCGACCAGGTTGCGAAGGTTCGCGCGCAACACCAGCAGACGGCCCAGCAGGTACAGACCAAAGTCATCGAATCGCTGATCGGGGTGACCACGGCCGATGCGAAAAAGCTGCGCATCGTGATGCCCGGCGAGAAACCGGAGGCGATGCACTACGAGACGATGAACCAGAACATCGCCGAACTCGTTAACACCGCGCCGCTCGCCGGATACCTGATTCTCACCGAAGAGGAAGCGCAGCCATTTCGCAGCGGCAGCGGTTACCGGGATCACATTCCGGCGGCCGAGATAGAACCCTACATCTACAAGACCGGCAGCGAGACGAACCGACCGAGTTTTCTGGTGCGCGAAGATCCGGTGGCGGCCATTTGCCGCTCGCACGAAAGCCCTGACATCTTTGATGAAGAAACAGGTGGTGGCGACATCGACGAAACAGAGACGCCACCCGCGACCGATGACACTCCGATGGAATTGAAAGATCTGCCCAAGTTCGTGGGCAGGCTGGTGAATTCGCTCGTTCCACCCAACGACACCGGCGGAGCAAAGGGACGGCCTACTTCCGATGACGTGGAGAAGGCCATTGCCGGACTGCAGCTGAAATCCGGTCCCGCCGACGTGCCGGCGTTCTACGATTTCCATCAATTGCAGATCGCGTTCGATTTCGTCTGGCAGCACGCGCTCGATGACGGGATCATCGAAGCGACCAACCAGCTGGCCAACACGCTCATCGAAAATGGTGGCGATCCGCTGCCGGCGGTGACCAACAGCAGCAACCCGATCAAAGCGCTCAAGCTCGAAGCTCAACACGTACAGCTCGCGCAAAGATCGCTGCAAAGCACCGGCGTGATGTATCGAGCCCCCGCGCCTTCGATGCCGGACGCGACCAATCCCACGCCACCGCCGCTGCCGCCGAAACCACCGATCATTCATCCGCCATTCTTCGATCTGACCAACGCGGTTCTCGTCGACTGGAAAGTCGACCCTCAGGATCCGCTTGGCATTCTCGAGAACCTCATCAACGAGCGTTACAAGTTCGAGGTGTTCGCGCCCGGCACGACCAACTTCGGGTTGCTGGTCACCTATCGTCAGAAGTGGGTGCCCATCACCTACCAGGTGGGCGACCTCGTGAAGACGCTGACCCTCGCGCCCAAGGAAACGCGCAAGGTCACCAGCAAGCGCGTGATTCACAAAGAGCGTTCCGTCAAGGAGATGGAAGCCAACCAGCGCAATCGCAAGGACGAAATCAACGAGACCATGCGATCGGAAGCGGAGATCGTGCAGAAGGCGCAGGACAAGAACAGCTTCAACACGACGTCCAAAGGCGGATACAACGTCGGCTACTCCTCGGGCGAGGGCACCACGAACTTCACCAAGGAAGCAGAGGCCTCGTCACAGGAAACGAAGAAGTCATTCCACGAGGCGGTGCTCAAGGCCGCGCAGGAGTTCAAGGACGAGCGCAAGGTCGAAGTCGAAACGAAAGACACCGACGAGAGCGAATACACCGACAGCGCGGAGATCTCGAACCCAAACGACGAACTCACCGTCACCTATCTCTTTTACGAGCTGCAGCGCCGCTACCGCGTTTCCGAGCACATCCACCGGCTTTCACCGGTGGTGCTGGTCGCCATGGAAGTGCCAAACCCCAACCGCGCGTCCATCGACAAAATGTTGCTGGGTCATTCCTGGATCATCAATCGCGTACTGCTCGACGATCGTTATCGCCCGGCGCTCGACTATTTGTGCACGCGCATCGTCGGGGATGAGCTTGCGCTGCGCGAGCTGGCCAACAGTGTGGCAAGCGTCAAGGACGCGGTTGAAACGCTCAAGAAGCTCCATCGTGACATGGAGAACACCAAGAAGGCCGCCGAACTGGCGCTCGATCTGGCGATCAGCAGGCGTGCCGACAAGGTGGCGAACGAGAATACCGAGGGTGTGGTCGAGCATGCCTTCGAGAGCGTGTTCGGCAGCGGTAGCGGCGAGGATGTCGAGGCCGCGAGGATTCGCGAGGATCTCAAGAAAGACATCTATGAGCGTGCCGTGCGCGATGAAAAGGATCTCCGCATGCGTCTCGACGGCGAAGTCGCCGCGCTCACGCAGGCGCAGGCCGAGTACGCACGGGCGAATGCCGAGCATTCGAACCGACTGCTGCAGATCGCCGGGCTGCGCGCGCATTTCAAAGAGAACGTACTCTATTACATGCAGGCAATCTGGAGCTTTACGTTCAAGGACCAGATCTTCTTCTCGCTGAGCTCCATCAAGGTTCCCAAGCTCACCGCCGTGCAGAAAACCTACAGCCTCGCGGTTCCGGACGAACTGCCGTTGTCGATCACGCCGAAGCCGGGGCAAATCGTGCTCGAGGTGCGCGCCGATGTGCAGCTGAATTCGACCATGGATCCCGCGCAGGACTTCCTGACGCTGGCCGAAGTGGCCGATCTCGACTCGCCGCTCGGCTTCAAGGGCAACTACATGATGTTTCCCCTCAAGCAATCGAACGCCCTCACGGACTTCATGATGGTGCCGTACATCGATTCGGAGCTCGGCATTCACGATCCAGATGACCTTGGCAGCTGGACGCCCGAAGACTTCGCGAAGTACGCACGCTGCCTGCAGAAGCAGATGAAGGATGAGCTCACCGAGGCGGAATATGCCGCGCTTCAGAGCCAGCTCGAGGAGCAGTACAAACGCATCGTGAGCAGCCCGCGGCTCAACAACGACGAAGTGATCGTGCCCACGAGCTCGCTGTACATCGAAGCCTTGCCCGGCGCGCATCCGCTGCTCGAGGATTTCAAGCTTGCGCACCGCTTGCTCGATGTGAAGAACGCGGCGATCAAGAACGACATGCTCAAGCTCGAGTGCCTGCGGTATGCGGGCCGGTTGCTCGACGGCGAGTACGAGGATCCCGAGATCGAGCGCAAGATCCAGATAAACGGGGCAGCGCCCGCCATCGTGGTGACGCCAGAAGCCTGATCGGCCATGGGCATATACACGGTCGAAGACGATCCGCGAGGCGTGGGCGGCGGCCGCGCGCTCGCGCATCGGATCACGACGCCAGCGCCGCCACCACCGCCGCAGGAATATCCGCCGTTCTCGGTGGAGACGATGGGCTTTGCGGGTAACAACTCGATCCCGGACGCGCTCGCGTACGCGCTCAAATGGCAAGTCGAGTTTCTGTCGCTCCCCGATCCGCCCGGAGAGCGCAAGCAGGAGCTGGCAGACAACCTGATCCGCATCTGGCAGTACCTCGTCGCGCAGGAGGTCACGAGCCCGCGCGACGCCGATGGCACCTTGCTGATGAACGATCTCATGAAGGCGTTCGGACACGTCAAGGGAAAGGTCACGTCGATCGAAGTGGCTTACAACGAAAGCGTGCCGAGCGCGGAGTTGGAATCGGAGCCGCTCGATCCATGGGCACCGAAACTCTTTCCACGCGAACTGCCTGCCGTGCAACGCCAGCTATACCCGGCACGCCCGCGGAAGTTAGACGATATCCCGCCGTTCTTCCCCGACATGGTCAAGGGCTGGGTGGTGGCGCGCGCGTATCAGACGCCGCCAGCGAATGCAGTACCGGCCGGTGCGCCACCGAAGAAGTCACCGTACGCGATGAACGTGCTCAACGATGTGCAGGCACCGGGGCCGACCGACGAAAAACAAGTGCAGGCAGCGATCGATCAGGCCGAGCTCGCGCTGAATCGTGCGGACATCGCTAACGCGACGATCGTCGCCACGTCGGGGCCAACACCTACGATCAACAAGGCGATCGGCACGCTGAAGAAAGTCACGATGAACGACATCGAACGGCAGACGCAGGTCCAGCTGCACGATGCGTGGAGCGACCAGCCTCTGTACTCGAATACCGAGCTCATCCTCTACCACAGCGTGTTCAGCTTCGTGCTCGACAAGAATGGCGAGCCTTACACCATCAACGGCCGTCTGGACTATCCCATTCTCGTGCCCGAGCCCGGCTCGCAGATGAAGCGCCATTGCCCGCCGCCGGGTGGTGTGTTCGTGAGCGTGCAGAAATACGGATTCCAGAACTATCGCATCGAACAAGGCCGGATCGACAAGGTCCTCGATGGCGGTGTCGGCGGGTTCGAGGAATACGGCTATGGCTACAGCGGCCCGCACGCCTTCCACCAGATGATTCAGGGATACCTCGACAGTCTCGGCAGTCATGTGTTCATCGCCGGCGTCACGATGCCCGCCGCAGTCAAGCGTGAGGAGATCACGCTGAGCCGAATTTCCTGGCGTGTGCCGGAGTTCGCCGAGGCGTGCGTGCCGCCGCTCGTCAAGGAAGTGACCCGGCGTGCCAAAGACAAGATCGAGCACTGGGAAGACTTCGTCAAAGAGATCGCCGTAGAGGTCATCAAGGGCATCATCGTCGACGAGGTCAAGCGGCGCGCGCGCAACTACATCATCAAGAAGATAGGCGTGCGCATCGTGCCAGGGTTAAATGCCGCCGCCGCCATCTACGATCTGGCCACCGGCGGTACCGAGCGCATGCGCATGCGCAACGCTATCGCCTGCATCCTGGTCGCACTCGAGAGCGACTCCGCGGAGGACATGACGGTGGCGGCAAAGGTGTGCGCGCGAATCGTCGCGGATGCGTTCGAAGACAAGATCATGGCCGCCATCATCAACGCGGGAAAGAAAGCCGCGATGAAAGCTGGCAAACACGTGGCCATGAAGGTGCGCGGCAGCGCAGACACGCCGCCGGCTGAAACTGAAAAGCCCTCGGCGCCCGCGGACCCGGCACAGAGCAAGGCACCGCAGACGCAGACACAGGCGCCGACACCGGCAACTACCGGGTCGCCCGGCAAACCACCTGTCGTGGCGCCAAGTACCAAAGGCGCTCAGCCTGACAACCTTTCCCTTGGAGCCGGCGGCCCCGTTGACCAGAAGCCGGCGGCTAACAAGCCTGCGCCCAAGAGCATGGACGCCGCGGATCAGGCGGTTGCCGACATGCGGAAGCAGATTCATGACGACCTGCGTGCCAAAGCCGAAGAAGCGGTGCGTCAGGGCAGCGCACCGCCCGACACGCCACCGGCCACCGAGGCGGCAGTCAGAAAAAAGGCGGGCAAAGCGGCTGCCGCCGGCACGACAGATGATGGGACGAAGGCCGCCGCCGCGAGCGACACCGGCGTCACCCCAGATGCGCGCGGAACCGGCGCGAAAATCAGTGCATCCGCCGCGGGCAGTGCGAGCCCGCCGTCCAGCGCCGCGGCGGCGGTGGGCGGTTCCGGTGGATCTTCTGGAAGTGGTGGCGGTGGAGGCACCGGTGATGGAAGCAGCGGCGGCGGCGGGCGTCGCCGCCGCGGGCAACCGCCGCCGCGCCCGCCGCGCGGACCACCTCCGGCCGACGCGGGCACGCTCGAAAATCCGCGGCGCATAAAGGCGCAGCCCGACCCGGTACTGCCTGACGTCGGAGTCAAAGACGACAGGTCTGCGCTCGACGACGACAGTTTTCAGGACGTGCGCACGCAACTCAATCCGCCGACCGCGGCTCGCAGCGATGTGGAAATGCTACGTGCAAATCGCGATGCGATTGGCGAGCCGATCCAGCAAGGAGATGACCCTCACCACACACTGCACAAGAAAGCCGGCGGCGAAACCGGCGAGAGCGCGCGCGAGGCCGCCCGCAACTCGGGCGTCTCCGTGAATACCCCTGAAGCTGGTCTCGCTGCGCGTGGCACCTCGCCTGCATCACAGGCTACCGACGATCGCGGCGTGCGGCCGGTGCAGGACACGGTCGCCGATCACACGAAACAGCACGGCGAGAAGCAGCTCGGACCACTGGAGAAACGGCTTGGCACCGTCGACGGCGACGACGACGCCACGCGCGGAATCTTGCGGGACACGACCAACATCCGTGCTGACGGCCGCAAGGATGAAGATCCGGAGTTCTGGCTCAATTCGCGCTCGGGGCGCGACACCGGTGACGACAAGCCGTCACCATCCGGAATCATCCCCCCGGAAACCAAAAAACGGCGATCCGATAGCGCCAAGAAAGGCGCGGAAACTCGGCGTCGGAATGCGCAAGAGAAGGCGAGAAAAAAGAAGGAAGACGAAGACAAGGACGGCGGTGACGATGACGACAAGAAGTAGTCGGCGCGTTACCAGCTGTTGCGCAGCTCGCGCAGCCTCACGAAGACGGTTCGCGCGTCGGGCTTCTCGCCGATCTCCGGGAAGCGTTCGCGCAGCCGCGAAACCACTTGCGGATTTTGCAGTCGCAGGAACGCGTTCACGCGCTTCTCTTCGCCGAGCGTGGTGACGCGCGCCGCCGCGGGGTCCTGATCCTTCGCGCTCTCGAGCGCCTTCGCCGCTTCGATGTTCTCAGGTTCCCGATCCAGCGTGAATGCGAGATTGCGCGCCATGTATTCATGCCCCGGGTACACACGCGTGGCATCGGGCAGGCGCGCAAGCTGGTTCACGAAGGTTTCGTACAACAGGCCGGGATCACCGCCGTTGTGGCAATTGCCGGCGCCGGCGTTGAACAGCGTGTCGCCGCAAAACAGCGCCGGGGAATCGCCGTGCGCCAGCAGGCAGACATGCGAACGAGTGTGGCCGGGCGTGTCGAGCACCTCGAGCTCGACGGTGCGGCCCACTTTGATCACATCGCCGCGCGTGAGCCCCCTATCTACGCCGCCGATGACACTGGCGGCACCGGCATGCGCCAGCACTTTCGAACGCGTTGCGGCGACCACGCCGGCATTGCCGCCGGTGTGATCGTGATGCTCGTGCGTGTTGAGCACCTGCGTGATGCTGAACCCGCGCGCGCGTGCTGCCGCAAGGCACAGCGAGGCATCCAGCGGATCGACGATGAGTGCCTCACCGGTTTCGGCGCAGGCGATCAGATAGTGGAAATTCCGCAGCGGATTCGCCGCCCAGATGCGTTCGATGAGCATGGCGCCTTTTTACGCCCGCAAAGCCTCATCGAACAACCCGTGTTGGGTCTTGAGCGGCACGCGGATGCGCACCGTGGTGCCTTCGCCGACCACGGAATGGATATCGACACTGCCGCCCATGAGTTTCAGGCGTTCGCGAATGTTGAACAGGCCAAAACCGCCGTGCCGCGTCGGCAGCCGGTCGATGGAATGAACTTCGAATCCGACTCCGGGATCGATGACATCCAGTGCCAGGTAGTCATCCCGCACGGCGCAGCGCACCGTGGCGCGCTTGGATCGCGCGTGCTTCACCACGTTCTGCAGCAGCTCGCGCACGGTCTGGAACAGCAGCACCGTGACCTGGTCTTCGAGCGGCTTCTGGACGCCGTCGTCCTCGACGGACACCAGCAGTCGCTGCTGTTTGGCGACGCGTTCGGCGAGCCAGCGAAGCGCCTCGAGCAGCCCGCTTTCGTGGAGTCCCGGAGGCGCAAGTTCGAGCATGAGCGTGCGCGTCTGCAGCGTCGCGTCGGCCAGCACCTGTTCCACTTCGTCGATGCGTTGCAGCTGCTCGCGATCGTCCATGGCGCGCTTGATGGCCGCGAGCTGCATGCTCATGCCCACCAGGTTCTGCGCGGGACCATCGTGCAGCTCGCTCGCAAGTTTGCGGCGCGCACGTTCCTCGGCCAGCGTGATTTCCGTGGCCAGCGCGCGCAGCTGTGAATCGTGCTGGGCGAGCGCGGTTTCGGCTTCGCGCATGGCGGTGACGTCGCGACCGCTGCCCCAGAAGCGCAGCACATGACCGTTTTCCACGATGCCGATCATGGAGATGAGCAAGACGCGGTCGAGCCCATAGGGCCCGTGCACCACGTGCTCGATGTTGCGCACCTGGTAGCCGTTGCGAATGGCCTCGCGGATGCGTTCGATATAAACCTTGGACCACGTGGGATGATCGCCCAGGCGCGTGCCAACCACCGCGCTCTGCATGTCCTTGACGCCGAGCGCCACCATGAACGCCGTATTGCATTCGGCGACGAAGCCGTGCTTGCGCACCCAGGCGATCTGATCGTCGGGCGACAGCGTCACCGGCATGGGTTCGGCGAGTTCGGTGCGGAAAATCGCCTCGGAGCTGTTGGCGACGAACGCACGATAACGTTCATCGCTGGTGCGGGCTTTCTCGATGGCGAAGTCGCGCTCGGCCATGACCGCCTGCAGCAACAACACAGGCAATACGCACAGCGCCAGGAACGTCTGCAATTGATAGGGGCTCTCGAACGGCCCAAGGCCGCGCGTCGTTGCGAGCGATGCAATCGCAACTGCGAGGCCGGCGGCCAGCGCCGTGCGCCGCGGTCCGCTCAGCATGGCGATCCAAACCAGAACCGGGTACACGATGTACGGTACGTCGAGCGGCGAACTGATCGTTCTCTGGGAGTGCAGGAAGACACCGCCTAACAACACCAGCAGCACTGCGAAGGCCGAATAGGTGGCGACTCGGCCACCGCGCGCATTGCTGGTCAGCGCGAAACCATGGAAGCCAACCGTGAGCAACAGCGGTGTGATCACCAGTGCGCCGAGGAAGTCGCCTATCCACCATCCCTGCACCGCGAGCCAGAAGGAGCCGCCGTCGAGGCTGGCATCGGAGCGCAACCAGACAGCAACCACGGCGCAGGCCAGCGTCGACAGCAACGCCGCGGCCGCGAAGCACAACACGTGGCGCAGCCGCGCGAAGGAAATCGGGCCGCGCACGCTGAGATTCATCAGCAAAGTACCGAGAACGCCGGCCAGGAACTTGACGAAGAACAACATGCCGGCAACGGTGTAGGGAATCTGCGGCGCGAACAGCTCGTGCGCCGAGAGCTCGGCAGCGAAGGCGAAGCCCAGCAGTGCCGGCCAATAGCGCGGCGGATACAGCAGCAGGAAAGCGAACAGGGAACCCGTGGCGGGCCAAAAGATACCAACACCCTGCGGCGCGATCAGCAGCGTGAGCCCGATGCCCACGGCAAAAAAATGCAATGGGAAATAAATAGCCCCCGCCTGGAGGGGACCTAACTTCAGCCCGAATGGTCGAAGAAGGCGATTCATGACCAGCGGCATCATAGAACGAGACTTGGGCCGTAGCTTGCTGGCGACTCTTTGATGTTTGCTGGTCTCGGTGCATATTGCGGGACACGTCTCAATTTGGATCGGCGTGCGGAGGGGTTGACGGGTGAAAAGCCGCTATAAATTCAGAGTCTTGGCTCTGCCGTTTTTCGGGATTTTGGCGTCCTGCGGCGGCGGGGACGGCCAGTCCAACGGCGGCAATGGCGGCAACAACGGCGGCGGCGGCGGAGGTGGGGGTACCACCACCTGGCAATCAGGGGTTTTCCTGCCTTCCTCCAACTTTGACGCCATGTGCGCGGCACCCCGCGCCGGCACCAGCGACCGTCAGGGCACCGCGACCGACGAAAACAACTGGCTGCGCTCGTGGACCAACGAACTCTATCTCTGGTACGGCGAAGTCATCGATCGCGATCCTTCGCAGTTCGCTACGGTCGACTATTTCCCGCTGCTGCGAACCTCCGCCACCACTTCATCGGGGGCTCCCAAGGACAAGTTTCACTTCACCTACAACACCGCGGTCTGGAAGTCGCTGTCTCAAGGCGGTGTCGAAGCCGGCTATGGCGCCGAGTTCTCCATCATCCTGCTCAGCCCTCCGAACAACGTTCCGCGCCGCGTCGTCGTGGCGTACACCGACGCCGGCAGTCCCGCAGCCAGTCAATTCTCGAGAGGCGATGAAATCCTGCAGGTGGACGGCGCGGACGCGGTCAATGGCGCCACTCAGACCATCGTCAACACCCTCAACGCCGGATTGTTTCCAGGCAACACGGGCGAAACGCACAGTTTCCTGGTGCGCAGCACCGCAGGTGCCACGCGCACCGTGACGATCGCGTCCGCCAGCATCACGCATATACCCGTGCCGATCGTCACCACTTTCAACACGGCCTCGGGCCCCGTGGGCTACATCCAGTTCAACGATCACATCGCGACCGCCGAGACGCCGCTCATGAATGCGATCTCGCAGCTCGACAACGCCAACGTGACCGACCTCATTCTTGACATGCGCTACAACGGTGGCGGCTACCTCGACCTCGCCAGCGAACTCGCCTACATGATCGGCAACACCACGCTGACCAGCGGCCAGACGTTCGAGAAAATCGTGTTCAACGACAAGAACCCGAGCCGCAACCCCATCACCGGCGAGAATCTCGCGGCCACGCCGTTCTTCTCGAAGACACAAGGTTTCATGGGCGCTGGCCCGGCGAATGTTCAGCTGCCGACGCTCAGTCTCGACAACGTGTACATCATCACCGGCCCTGGCACGTGCTCCGCCAGTGAGTCAGTCATCAATTCACTGCGCGGCGTGGGCGTGCACGTGTATCTCATCGGCTCCACCACCTGCGGCAAACCGTACGGCTTCTATCCGCTCGACAACTGCGGCACTACCTACTTCACCATCCAGTTCCGCGGCGAGAACGCTGCGCACTTCGGCGACTACACCGACGGCTTCTCGCCCGCCAACACCGCCACCAACGCCGGTACCGTAGTACCTGGTTGCTCGGTGGCCGACGACTTCAACCATTCGCTCGGAGTGGAAAACGAAGGCCGCATCGCCGCCGCGCTGAGTTTCCGGGCCAGCAACAATCAGACGTGCCCGGCCGCTTCGGGTGCGTCGAGTCCGCGGCTGTCGAAGGCATCATTCGAACGCAGCCTCGACCAAAGCCTGTTTGTTTCCAAGCCCG
>JBDTSV010000113.1:0-33058 GCA_039930985.1 Pseudomonadota bacterium | reverse complement strand
GCGGCTGATCGTCGGGGCGCGGGCCCCCGTTGCCACCGGCGCGGTAGTTCGGATCACGATTGCCGTCGCGGTCGCGTTGATGGCCTCCGCCACCGCCACCGCCACCACCACGTCCACCGTCCTGACGCGGACCTTTGTTAGGGCGATTGCGGCCCTGATTTCCCAGGTAGCCCCTCACAGGTGTGCATCCAGGAAGGACTTGAGGTCCGGCTTGCGTACCGAGCCAACCTTCTGTGCTTCCACGGTGCCGTTCTTGAACAGAATGAGCGTGGGGATGTTGCGAATGCCGTATTTCGGCGGCGTCTGCGGATTGGACTCGATGTCGATCTTGGCGATGCGGAGCTTGTCTTTGTACTCCGCGGCGATCTCATCGAGGATCGGCGCGATCATCTTGCAGGGCCCACACCACTCGGCCCAGAAGTCGAGAAGAACGGGCTTATCGGACTTGAGCACGTCCTGGGTGAACGTTGCGTCCGTAGTGTGGACGATGTCCGGGTTACTCACGTGGAAGGACCTCCATAGGAAAACAGGAATGCATTGAGAATCGAGATGTATTGAGTGGGGGTTTTTGAAGAGCTGGCGCTGCAGCCGGCAGGAAGCCGTGCTCAGGGCGCGATCAAACGGTTAGACTGCCGATGCGCAGTCAAATTGCCTGATGGATGAAAAGACCCAGTGTTTGGTAAGGAAGCTTTGGATTTGCGGTTCGAGGCCCGATGAGGATCGGGCAGGTCCGCGTCTTGGGAGCATTTTTTAACTGGTCCTCATCCCATTTGCAAGCGCCACATGCGCCCTGAAGACAACAGACCGCCCAATACATAAGTAACGATCAATTAATGACAGAGACACACCTTTCCGAGCTTGCCTTCGCTTCGCTCGATCTCGTTCCTTCAGTCGCCCAGGGCATCCGCGATGCCGGATTTGTCCGCGCCACCCCGGTTCAGGCAATGACTTTGCCAATTGCTCTCACGGGCAAGGATGTGGCGGGACAGGCACAAACGGGCACCGGCAAAACCGCGGCATTCCTGGTCGCGCTGTACCAGCGCCTGCTGACGAATCCGCCGGCGCCGGGGCGCAGCTCAACGGGTATCCGCGCATTGATCCTGGCGCCGACGCGTGAACTGGCGGTGCAGATCTTCAACGACGCCGAAGTGCTGGGTAAGCACACCGGTTTGAAGATCGGCGTGGTCTATGGGGGCGTGGACTACGAAAAACAACGTAAGTCGCTGCAGGATGGCCTCGACGTGCTGATCGGTACGCCCGGCCGCGTCATCGACTATTTCAAGCAGCACGTGTTCGACATGCGCCACGCCCAGGCGGTGGTGCTCGACGAAGCCGATCGCATGTTCGATCTAGGCTTCATCGCCGACATCCGCTTCATCCTGCGCCGGCTGCCGAAACCCGAGTCGCGGCAGTCGATGTTGTTCTCCGCCACGTTGTCGCAGCGCGTGCTCGAGCTCGCTTACGAGCACATGAACAACCCCGAACTGGTGCGCATCGAGCCGGATCGCATCACCGCCGACAAAGTGCGGCAGATGATCTATTTCCCGGCGATGGTCGAAAAGATTCCACTGCTCATTGGGTTGCTGCGGCTATACGACGCACGCCGCACGATGGTGTTCGTGAACACCAAGCGGGTTGCGGAGAAACTCGAGGCCTACCTCATCGCCAATGGCTTCAAGGCGCAGGCGCTGTCCGGCGACGTGCCACAGAAGAAGCGGCTGCGTTTCATGAAAGAATTTCACAGCGGCGAGCTTGCGGTCCTGATCTGCACGGACGTCGCGTCGCGCGGCCTGCACATTGCCGACGTCAGCCACGTCTTCAACTACGACCTGCCGCAGGACGCGGCGGACTACGTGCATCGCATCGGGCGCACGGCGCGTGCCGGCGCCGAGGGCGACGCAATCAGCTTCGGTTGTGAGGAATACGCGGTCTCCCTGCCGGAAATCGAGGCGTACATCACGCACAAGATCCCGGTGTTCCCCGTGAAGCTCGAGTTGTTAGCCAAGGATCTCAAGCCGCCGGTCTACAAGGAATGGGATCCGGAAGACGGACCGCGTCCCGTGCGCCGGCCTGGCGGCGGCGGCGGCGGCGGTCGCGGTGGTCCGCGCCGTCCCGGCGGCGGCGGCGGCGGACGTGGTGGCCCACCAAGACGTAGCGGCAGCAGTAGTGGCGGCGGACGTGGTGGTCCGCGCCGCGGCGGCCGGTAAATGGGGTCAGACCCCATTAGCTAGCTTATGGGGTCTGACCCCATTTAGAGGTCGGCGACGGCGTCGACCGCGGGGTGATCCACGTGCTCGCGCCGCGAGCCCTTCGAGTCCCAGTGACGCACGCCGTACACCCAGCGGATTCCCGCGTTGCGCGCCGCGCCGAGCATTTTTGAGTTGTCGTCCGCGAACAGGCTGCGCGCTGGGTCGTACGCAAATCGCTCCAGGGCAGCGGTCCAGAACCCCGCGTGTTCCTTCGGTGCGCCGAAGTCATGCGCGGTGATTGCGGCGTCAAGATAGTCGAGTACGCCGCTCTCCTCGTGTTTCACCGCCAGCGCGACCGGATGAGAGTTGGTGAGCAGCACGAGGCGTTTGCCGCCCGCGCGCATGCGCACCAGGAACTCCCGCGCGCCCGGTAACCAGGCGACGTGCGAGCGCACCTCGCGATGCAGCGCGCCGATGTCGATGCCGAGCGTGCGCGACCAATATTCGATGGAATACCAGTCGAGCGTGCCACTGCGTTCCGCGAATCGCCGCGCGATTTCCGCGTAGGCCGCATGCAGGTCCATGGACTGCGCCACCGCGAAACGCTGCGGCACGAGGTCCCGCCAGATGTGGTTGTCGTAAGCCTGGTCGAGCAGCGTTCCGTCCAGATCGAGAAGAACGGTGTCGATTGCCGACCAGTCGGGCCGGGAATGCGGGTGCAGCGTCATGTGGGGCGTATCATACGGAGCCCGAATGGATGCCAGCACAGAAACCCTAGTCGACTTCCACACGCACAGCCACTTTTCCGATGGCGTGCTGCCACCGGCCGCGCTGGTGGATCGCGCTCGCGCGCGCAATGTCGGCACACTCGCGCTCACCGACCACGACACCACCGCGGGCCTCGCCGAAGCACGTGCAGCGTGCGTCATTGCCGGGATCCGCTTCGTGCCCGGAGTCGAGCTCTCCGCGAACTGGAAGGGCCAAACTATTCACATCGTCGGCCTCGAGGTGGACGAATCACATGCTGGCTTCAATTCCCACCTGACCGCGGTGCTGCAACGACGCCAGGCACGCTTAAGGGAAATCGGCGAGCGCCTCGAAAAGCGCGCACGCCTGCCCGGCCGTGAGCTGGCTGCTGCCGCTGCGGGCGCGACCGCCCCCACGCGCCTGCACCTGGCGCGCCTACTCGTTGCCCGCGGCCACGCCCGGGATACACAGGAGGCATTCGACCGCTGGCTGAATCACGACAAGGCCGGCCACGTGCCGGCCGAGTGGCCGGCGCTGGTCGCGGCGATGGCTGTGTTGCGTGACAGCGGCGCCATTCCCGTGCTCGCGCATCCGCATCGCTACCGGCTTTCCGCCGGGGGCCTGCGCGAATTGACCGCGGCCTTCGTCCAGGAAGGCGGCGCAGCGCTCGAAGCCAGCATGGCGGGCATGAGCCCCAATGACGCCGATCGTATCGCCTCGCTGTGCCGGCGCTTCAAGTTGCTCGCATCCATGGGTTCGGATTTCCACGACCCCGCCGTGCCGTGGAATCCCCTTGGCCGCTGGCTTAAGCTTGCCGCCGGCCTCGAGCCGGTCACGAATCGTTTAACCGAAAATCGCCGATGAGCGAAATCGAAGATCAGGATAACGTCGATCGCGAGCTTTTCAAAAACGTTGAGAAGCTGCGCGAGCTGCGCATCGCGCATCGCGACCTCGACGAGGTCATCTCGCGCCTGTCGCTCGACTTCCAGTCCGACCAGCTGCAATTGAAGCGCCTCAAGAAGCGCAAGCTCATCCTCAAGGACCAGATCACCCGGCTCGAAAGCGAGCTCATTCCGGACCTGAACGCTTGAAGCAGCTGTTCGAGCAACTGACCACGCCGGAAGTCATGACCGAGGCGCTCTTGCTGCTGGCGGCGGCGTTGCTGGCCACGGCGCTCGCGCACTACATCAAGAACTGGCTACGGCCACTCGCCGCACGCGACGACCTGCCTCGATGGCCGAAGCGCTTCGTGATCGCCGGTATGGTGCTGGCGCCCTCGTTGCTCGGCCTCGTGCTCATTCTGAGTCTGCGCGTGTCGTTCGCGAGCTTCGACCTGCACACCGGACTCATCGACGTCGCCATGGACCTCGCCACCGTGCTGGTGCTGGTGCGTTTCGTGGTGCATGCGCTCAGCGTTTCGCTCGGACCCAACAGCTGGATCCGTTCCTGGGAGCTGCGCCTCACCTTCCTGTTGTGGGCGCTCATATCTTTCCAGGTGCTCGGCTGGTTCTCGAGCCTAGAGCGCACGCTCGACAGCATCGACCTGCTGCCCGGCAAGACCACGTTCACCCTCTGGGCATTGCTCAAGAGCATCGTGGTGATCGTCGGATTCCTGGTGGCCACCAGCCTGATCGCGCGCACCATCGAACGCCGCGTGATGAAGCTCGAGGGCCTGGCGATCTCGACACGCATCGGCATCTCGAAGTTCTCCACGTTCTTCCTGATCGGTCTCGGTGTGTTGTTAGGCATCAACGCATCCGGCGTGGATCTCACCGTGCTCGGCCTGTTCACCGGCGCCATCGGCTTGGGCCTGGGATTCGGCCTGCAGGCCATCGCCAGCAATTTCGTGTCCGGCTTCGTGCTGCTGCTCGACAAGTCCATAAAACCCGGCGACGTCATCAGCTTCACCGGCACCACCGGCACCAGCAACGAGAACTTCGGCTGGGTACAGGAACTGCGCGGCCGCTACATCGTGATCCGCGACCGCGACGGCGTCGAGACGCTGGTGCCCAACCAGCACTTCATCAACAACCAGGTGGTGAACTGGAGCTACTCGGACCAGCGCGTGCGCATACGGCTGCCGGTGATGGTGAGCTTCGAGGACGATCCGGAAGTGGCGCTACAGGTGCTGATCGACGCCGCCGCGAATCATCCGCGCATCCTCAAGGATCCCGGCCCGGTCTCGCGGCTCATGAGTTTCGAGAACTACGGCATGCGCGTCGAGGTCCGCTTCTGGATCCGCGATCCGATGAACGGCGTGAACAACGTGCGCTCGGACGTCAATCGTGAAATCTGGCGTCTGTTCAAGAAACACGGCATCACGATTCCCGTGCAACAACATGATGTGCGTCTCATACAGGCGGACGCGCCCGAGACGTTCGGACAGCGTCGGTAGCGTCGCCATGAGTTTGCTAGTCAGGCCGGGACTCGAAATACCGGACGGCGATCTGGAAGTGGCGTTCATCCGCTCGGCAGGTCCTGGCGGCCAAAACGTAAACAAGGTCGCTACCGCGGTGCAGCTGCGCTTTGCGCTCGACCGCAATACCACGCTGCGCGACGACGTGAAGACCCGACTGCGCGCACTCGCGGGCCAGCGCGTCACCGACGCTGGCGAAATCCTGCTGGTCGCCCGCTCAAGCCGCAGCCAGGAACAGAACCGACGCGAGGCGGAAGACAGGCTGCTCGACCTGGTGCGGCGCGCGCTGATCGCTCCAAAAAAACGCCATGCGACCAAACCGACGCGCGCTTCGAAAGAGCGGCGCCTCGACGGCAAGTCGCGCTCGCAGAAGAACAAGCGGCTGCGCGGCCGCGTGAAATTCGACGACTGAAGGTGTAGCGACATGATCGTCTGGCGTGAAAAATTCAAGGCCACGGGAATTCATTTCCTCGTGACCCTGACGTTCGCAACCTGCGCCGCGGCCCTCGTTTTCCTGGTGTGGTTTCCCGACCCGCTTCAGACCATGGTCGGCGGCACACGCCTGTTCGCGCTGGTGACCACCTGCGACCTGGTGCTGGGACCGCTGGTTTCACTGATCATTTACAACAGCAGGAAAACGCGGCGCGCGCTGGTGTTCGACTACGTCGTGATCGGCGCGATACAGATCTCCGCGTTGGTCTATGGACTGAGCGTCCTCGCGGGCAGCCGGCCAGTCTATGTGGCGTTCAGCACGGATCGCCTGGAAATCGTCGAGGCACGCGACATCACCGACCAGGAACTTGCCGCGGCGAATAATCCACGGTACCGCTCGCTGCCGCTCACCGGCCCCCGATACATCAGCATCAAAGTCCCGGACAGCGAACACAACGAAGCGCTGTTCGAGGAATTGAAAGGCAACGAAGTGCACCTGCGGCCGAGGTTTTATGCGCCATACGAATCCTTGCTGCCGCAGATCCGTGCGCACGCCGGCTCGATCGCCGCGCTCGAGAAGCGGCATCCCGCGAGCAAACCGCTGATTGAAGCCGCCAGCGGAAAACTCCGGACTCCGGCGTCACGCTTGGCGTGGCTGCCGGTACATCATTCCAAGGGATTCGCGACCGCGTTGATCGACACCGAAGACGGCAAGCCGCTCGCCTACGTGGAGTTCGATCCGTTCTGACCGCGCTGCGGCTCAGTGGCCAGGCGGTGTCGGTTCCGGATCGGCCACACGCGGATCCACTTCGGTCACCCAGCTGCTGACGTGTGTCAGCAGTTCGGCGCCAGTCCACTCCGCGCCGTCTGTGAAGATGATTCGCAGTGTTGAAGCGTCCGGTATGAGCCCGAGGTACCCCTCCAGCGTCAGGCGGTCGAGCCCGTCGCGCGTCCGTATCACCAGCGCATCATTGATTCGCGCCAGCGAGATATCAGCGGGCGCTATCCCGCCACCGACGCGCACGTCGACACGGCCGGTGGTCCACCAGTCCTGGATCGACACGTGGCCTGAGCCACGCCCCCACGCATAGTCGCTGCTGGCAGCCGCCTCGCCCGGCCCGGCGTCGTCGATCTCCGCTTCGAGGCCCACGCGGAACTGGCCGCTGCGCTCGAGTTCATCGAGGTACTGCTCCGCCTCTGGCGCGTACGGCAGCTCTAACAACTTCGCGGTATTGCTGGAGTTCTTCATTGCCGGAGAACTTTTACCAGCTGCAAGAGCACAGTCTGTAGGCCGTTTACGCATCCATCGGCCAGGGTGAGCAAAAAGCCCGTACCGCGGCCCGTTATGTCGCACCGAATTGGCGCGCCGCAGTCCAGCAATAGGGGATTCCCGGATTGCAGCGCCGCCAGCGCGTCGGCGCCGCACCAGCGCTCTATTTTTTCTTGCGCTTCTCGAGGGCTATCTTCTGATCGACGTACGCGCGGCCTATCCACTGCTCGGCGTTGAAGCTGGTGCCACCGTACTTTTCCTCGAACTCCCTGGTCGGACGCGCGACCAGCACTGCTTCCTGGCTCTTGCCCGCCTTCACCAGCTTCGCCACGCGATCGCGCACCACGACGAGCATGTCGTGGTACGCCTGGAGTTCCGCCTTGTTGCCGAGCGGTCCATGGCCACGAATGATTTTCGTGTTGTCATCGACGATCGCGAGAATCTTCTCTTGCGCGAGGATCAGGCCATCGAATGTGCCACCGGTGTTGCCGTCGATGAATGGGAAACCACCGGTGAAGATGTCGCCCGTGTGCACCACGTTGGCCTTGCGGAACCGCACGATGATGTCCGTCTCGGTGTGGGCATTCGGCAGGTGGGTGAACTCCAGGTCATCGTCATTGAAATGAAGCGTTGCCGAGTCGGCGAAGGTGACGACCGGCAAGGCCGCGCGGGCGCGCGCCTCGACTGTCGAGTTGGTCGACGGATTGACCTGGGAAACGCCGAGCCGCTTGCGCACGTTTTCCTGCGCGATGATCACCGCGCCCGCCTTGCCGAACGCGTCGTTGCCCCCGGTGTGATCGCCGTGCAGATGCGTGTTGATCACGAAATGCACCGGTTGATCGGCCAGCATCGCGACCGCCGCGCGGATTTTCGGTGCCATGTCGTCGAACTGGTCGTCGATGATGGCCGCGCCGTCGACGCCCACCGTGAGGCCGATGTTGCCACCCTTGCCCATGAGCATGTAGATGCCTGGCGCAATGTGGATGGTCTCGATCTTGACGTCCGTTGGCGCGGGCATGGCCGGCGGCGGCGTTTGCTGTGCGGTGGCGGCCGACGCCAGCACGGAAGTGATCAGGATGGTGGTGATTCTTTTCATATTCGCGTTCCTCGCGGTATGTGCGCTGCCTTCTATCGCATGAGTCGCCACCGGTGGACTACCGGCTGTCCTGCGCGACGGCCACCGATTTGGGCTTGACGAGCCACGCCGCCAGCGCCGGCAGCAGGATGATGGCCCCCAGCATGTTCACGAAGAACATGAACGTGAGCATGATGCCGATGTCTGCCTGGAACTGTAGCGGCGAGAACACCCAGGTGACCACGCCGATGGCGAGCGTGATGCCGGTGAAGATGATGCTCGCGCCGGTCACGCGCATGGTCTTCTCGAATGCCTGCCGCACGCTGTCACCGCCGTTCAGGTATTCCTGCATGCGGCTCCACAGGTAAATGCCATAGTCCACGCCGATGCCGGCGCCGAGCGCCACCATGGGCAGCGTATTCACCTTGAGCCCGATGCCGACCAGGGCCATGACGGCGTAAACCAGGATGGAAACCAGCGCCAGCGGCAGGAACACCAGCACCGTGCCTAACAAGCTTCGGAAGGTCAGCAGGCACATGAGGATCACGGCGGCGAATACCCAACCCAGGATGGGATATTCCTTGGCTTCCACTTCTTCGTTGGTGGCGGCCATGACGCCGACGTTGCCGGTGGCGAGATTGAACGTGGCATTGGGGACCGGGTTGAGCGTGCGCCAGGCCTTAACCGCCCCCACCACGCGCTCGATGGTCGCGGCCTTGTGATCGCGCAGGAACAGCATCACCGGGATGACATTGCAGTCGGCGTTCAGCAGCCCGGTGCTGGTCTCGATGTAGCGCGTGGACTGCGTGAGCTGGTTGGGCTCGCGCGGAATGTTGCGCCACTTGAGGCTGCCTTCGTTCCAGCCGGCGATCGCGATCTTCGCGACGATGGGCAGCGACATCACTTCCTGGACACCGTCGACGTTGCGCATCTTCCACGAGAAAGTGTCGATGGCCGTCATGAGCTCGTAGCTGGTGCAGGCGGGCTCTTTCGTTTCGACGATCACCGTGAGGATGTCGACACCGATCGAGAACTTGCTGGTGATGATGTTGCTGTCACGGTTGTAGCGCGAGTCGGCGCGCAGCTCGGGCACGCCGGCCTGGGTATCGCCGATGGGCTTTTCACGCCCTTTCCACACACCGAAGACACCTAGCAACAGCGCAATACCGATGATGACGGCCGCCGGCTTGCGATCGGTGATGCGCGCGAGTCGATGCCAGTGCGCGGCGAGCTTCTTTTGCCGTACTTCGACGCGCGCGCGGTACTGATCGTCCCATTTCACCCATGACACCAGCACCGGCAGCAGGACGAGATCGGTGAGGATCACGATGGCGACGCCGATGCTGGCGGTGACCGCCATCTCCTGCACCACCCGCACGGGGATCAGCAGAATGGTGATGAACCCCACGAGGTCGGCGAGCAGCGCGATGATGGCGGGCATCAGCAACTGCCGGAACGTCCGCCGCGCCGCGTCCATGCTGCTGCTGCCGGCGACCGCGGCTTCCTTCACCGCGCTGATCTTCTGCACGCCGTGCGACACGCCGATGGCGAAGATCAGGAACGGCACCAGCAGTCCGAGCGGATCTATGCCGTAGCCGAGCAGCACCAGCGTGCCGAGCTGCCACGCCACCGCGACGATGGAACACACGATTGGCACGACGGCGACCTTGATGGACTGCACGTAGTACCAGACGGCCAGCAAGGTGAGCAGGATGGTCACTACGGCGAACACGACGACCGACATCGCGCCATCGGCGATATCGCCGACCACCTTGGCGAAGCCGATCATGTGTACGTCGATGACGGCGCCCGAGATCGACGAAGGATGGGCCTGCACGAGCACGTCGCTGCCCTGGATCCTGTCGCGCACGCGCGATTCGAGATCGCGCGCAACTTCGATGGGATTGATGGGCTTTCCGGTGGCGTCCTTCTCGAGAACGATGGCCGAGACGAGCGCACCCGAAAAATCGTTGGCCACGAGGCGGCCGCGGATGCCAGCCTTGAGTATGTTTTCGCGCACTCGATTCAGTGCTTCCGGCGTGGGCACGAATTCCGAATCGACGACATTGCCGGCTTCGATGCCGTCCTCGACCACTTCCATGTAGCGTACGTTGGGCGTGAACAGCGACTGCACGCGGCCGCGATCGATGCCGTCCATGACCAGGACTTCATCGGTGGCCTTCTTGAGCGCGTCGAAGAAGCCGGGCGTGAACATGTTGCCGTCACGCGCAATCAGCGCGACCAGCACCCGGTTGGCACCGCCGAACTCGGACTGGTGCTTCACGAAGGTCTGCATGTACTCGTGCTCGAGCGGCAGCTGCTTGGTGAACGACGCGTCGATGTGCAGGCCGCGCACCGCTACCACGCTGAGCGCGAGTGTCACGGCCGCGAATACCGCGACGATGATCGCGCGGTTGCCGAAGATCAGCTTCTCGAGCGTGGCCGCCAGCTTCGAATCACCAGGTTTTCCGGGTCCGGCCATTGGCTAACTACCCGAGTCGAGGCGAATGGTGCGCACGCCACCCTCGCCGGCGACGATGACCGCGCCGGCCGGGCCCGGCAGCAGTGCCGACAGCCCCTTGCGATCGTCCTGCTGCACGAGCCGGAATGTCTCACCGGCATCGCCCGACACCAACAGCACCCCGGTGAGCCCGCCGATGACCACGCGCAGATCGTTGATGGCGACGCCATCGGTCAGCATGGCCGTGGTGTGCGACTCGAGCGGAGTCCAGGTTTCGCCGGCGTCGGCCGAGCGAAACAGATGGCCGCGCAATCCGAAGGCCAGCAAGCCTTCGCCGCGAATGGGCACGAGGCCAAAAAAACTGCCTTCATAGGGCGACGGCAAGACGCGCCAGTTCGCGCCGCGATCATCGGAGCGATAGAGCTGGCCGCCTTCGGCGGCGACGTACAGGCGATTGCCCACGCCCACGATGCGATTGAGGTGGTAGTCCGGCGGAAGGTCGCCTTCACCGGGAGCTGCTTCGCCATCGTGCGTGGGCTTCTGCGGCGGCGCGAACTTGGCCGAAGCCCAGTGGCGGCCGCCGTCGTTCGTCGTGAAGTAAGCGCCGAATGCGCCCACGGCAATACCGCTCACGCGATTCGCGAACCACAGGTCGAGCAGCGGCTGTTGCGCTTCCGGTGCGAAATGCGAGCGCGTCCAGGTTTCACCGCCGTCGGCGGTGTTGAGAATGGTTTCGTCATGGCCCACGGCCCAGCCGTAATCGGCGTCGACGAAGAACACCGCGGTCAGCATCACGCGAGTGGGGACGCTCGTCGCCTGGCGCCAGGTTGCGCCGTGATCGTCCGACAGCAGCACGTGCCCGCGCTCGCCCACGGCGACGAGGCGTTGGCCCGCGACCGCGAGGTCGAGCAGCAGCGAGGTGGAGGCCAGCGGCTCGATCTCCGCCGGCTTGTTGGCGGAGTCATGGGGATCGAGCTGGGCGAGAGCGATTCCGCCCAGCGCCAGCGTCGCGACCAGCGCGAGGCTTATCCGATGCCTCATCCGCACGACCCTATTGTTTTTAGCTTTCAACGGGCAAGTTGATTGGAAATCAACTTGCCCGTTCATGAACTTCCGGGGTTAACGCACGCCGCGCCGTTGCAGGGCGGCGGGCTGGTAATCGGCCACGGTGCGCTTCTGCGAAAAGTCGCGGCTGCGTGGCTCTTCGTTGTCGAGGCCCAGTGCGAGGTAGCGGCCGTTCGTGAGGTCGTAAACAGTCTCGAGCGCGGTCCACAGCGCCGGCACTTCGTAGAAATTGATCACGTGGCCTTCCTGCACGCGATACAGCTGCCCGCGGCTGTCGTAGCAGTCGACCGCCAGCACTTGCCAGCTGTCTTCGTCCACGTAGAGCGTGCGGCGGCTGTAGAGGTGGCTCTTGCCGGCCTTGAGCTTCGAATCGACCACCCATACGCGATGCAGCTCGTAACGCGCCACGTCGGGGTTGATGTGGTTCTTCTTGAGGATGTCCGAGTACTTCAGCGTGTTCGAATTGAGCTTGTAGCTGTTGTACGGCACCAGCATTTCTTTCTTGCCGACCAGCGTCCAGTCGTAACGCTCGGGGCTGCCGTTGTACATGTCGAACTGGTCGGAGGTGCGCAGGTTGTCGGAGTTCGTGCCGGGGTTGTCGAACGCCACGTTCGGAGCGCGGCGCACCCGGCGCTGGCCCGCGTTGTAGATCCACGCGCGGCGATTCTCGACAGACTGGTCGAGCGTCTCCTGGACCAGCAACACGTCACCCACGAGACGCGCGGGCGCGATCGTCTCCTGGATGAAGTACGCGATGATGTTGTCAAGGTTCTCGGACTTCGCACCGGCGAGGCTGTAGGCCACCATGGTCTCGTCGCGGAACTTCGCCATGTTGTAGTCGCCGCCGGCCGTGACCGCGGCCTGACCGATCTGGCGCAGGATCACGTCGCCGCGATAACGCAGCACGTGGTTCCAGAACACTTCCACGCCTTCCTTCGGAATCGCGAACGGGATGCCCTCGCCCGCGTTGGTGACGCCGTTGCCGCCCTTGGCGAGCTGCGCGGTGGTGGCAATGCGCTTGGTGGCGTCATAGATGCGCTGCGGAGCCGCGGCACTGCGATGCGTGGGATACACGTTCATCTTGAAAGTGGCGCGATAGGTCTGCAGCAGCTTCTTGTGACCTTCGGTGAGCTTGTTGGCGTACTGGCTCATGTTCGCCGCGGTGATCGTATAAAGCGGCTTGTCGGAGGCGTACGGGTCGGGGTGATGCTGGCCCGGACGGAAGTTGGCGAACCCGGCAGGCGTGGCGGAGGTGAGGCCGCCATCCCACGCGGGAATGGAGCCGTCGGCATTGCCGGCCTTCTCTCCGCCAAGTGGCGTGAGCTCGGCGCCGAGTTTGGCAGCGTCGGCGGCGGAGACCGCGGCCATGGCGGGCGCGCCAAGAGCGATGCCCGCAACGATCAGTACGAAATTTTTCAACATGGAGATTCCCCTCGTCGCGGTCAGAACGAGAACTTGACGGTGCCGGCGACGTAGTCGCGATCGTTGAGGTCGTTGAAGCGTCCGGCGCCACCGAACTTGGTCCACGACATGTCGAGTTCCCACCTCGCCTGCAGGTTCGCCGCGACACCGAGCGTGAGGCCGTAGCGACCTTCGACGAAATTGCCGCCAGGTCCAGGCGTGGTGCCCTTCACGTCATGCTGCCAATTGAAACGCGGCAGGATGTTCCAGGGACCCATGAGGCCGGGATATTCCAGGCGACCGGCGACGCGATAGCCATAGGACGTGGCATCGGCGAAACGGTTCTGCGGCTCGACCAGATTGAGTGCCAGGCAATCGGCCGCGGAGAGTGTCGGGCAATGTTTGCCGCGCAGCTCGTAATTGCCGCTGACGTTGGTGCCCGGCCCGTTGAATCGCAAGCCCCGATCGTTGGGGCCGCCGGTGAGTTTGTCCGGCATGTCCTGAATGTGAGTGAGGCCGGCTTCGGCGACCACCACCATCTGCGACGCCTTCAGCACATTCGAGAATGTCTTGGTGGCGGTGAACTGCACCTGGTAGGTGTCGTAGAGACCCCATCCCTGCACCTTCTGACTGAGACCGAAGCTGCCGAGCTGTCCGCAATGCGTGAGTGTCGCGGCCGCGGGCACGCCCGCCGGACAGGTCGCGGGCAGCGGCGTGGCTCGCAGCGTAGCGAGTCCCTGCTCGAACGGCGTGAGCGCTGCGAACAGCAGCTCCACGTCGTCGAACTGCAGCGGAACGTCCTGGCGATAGGCAACTTCGCCCTGCAGGGCGATGCCGCCCCATTGCAGCTGTGTGTTGAACGACAGGCCGATGAGCTTGATGTCTTCCGGATACTCGGTGAAGTAGCCCGCGGTGAGCGCGTACTCGTGCGTGGCGATGTTGCTGGCCTGCGTGGCGACGTCGCCATGCGCAAGCTGCGTATTGGCGCCGATGGTGGCGTACTGCGTGGCCTGCGCCAGCGTGAGATTGCCGCCCGCGGCGGCCGAACGCGCCACGGCCAGATTCGCCGCCGTGGCGATTGCCGCCGGCGGCGCAAGCCCGGCACCGAGCGCTTGCGCGGCCGCGCCGACCGCATTGAGCGCACCGAACGCGTTGCCCACGCCAGCTTGCGAGCCGGTCATGCCGGAGATCAGCGGCAGGCGGCTGTGGTAATTGAGGAAAAAGAGGCCGAACTCCGTGCCGTTGTTGAAGTTCGGCGCGTAGTACTTGAGGTTGAAACCGTACTGGCCGCTGTCGGATGCCTTGATCGTGGGCAGCCGGTTCACGGTCTGGAAGTTGGCAATCAGCGGTCCGCCGAGCGGCCGGAAGTCCACACCCTGATCGGAGAACGAACCGAAGCCCAGCACCACTTTGCTGCCGGCGACGGGCGCGAAGTCGTTGTTGCTGAAATACGAGCCGGCCGGTTCGGGCACGGTCGCGTCCCACTTGGTCAGGTAGATAGCCTGGGCCGACAGGTTGTCGTTGAACTGCAGACTGAAGTTCACCATTTCCTGCGGCAGGAAGGCTTCCTTGAGTTCCGAGCCCGGCACGCGCAACGCCGACACGTCGAAGTGATTGATGACGTTGATGCCGTTCTGGATGAACGTGCTTTCACCCCAGCTCACCGCCTGGCGGCCGACGCGCAGCTCCGCGCCCATCTTGCCGATGTCGAATTTGGCGTAGACGAAGGCATCGAGCAGGCGGGTGTAGCTCTCCACCAGGTCTTCCGCCTTGTCGGCGAGCGGCGTGCGTTTGGTGTTGCCGGCGGCGTCGTCATACAACGCCGAAGCGCGGACGAAAGCGCCGATGCCGCGATAGCTCAGCGACACTTCCGTGAGCGCCTTCAGGGCGCGCGAGAACATGTCGGTGTCGTAATTGAGGTCACCGTCGTCGATGTTCGGCGAGCGGCCGCAGCCACCGTCGGAAATGGCGATGAGCCGGCAATCGCGCGATTCGATGCGCCAGGCCTGGCCGTAGGTGAGCGTGGTGTCCCAGCTACCCGAGAACGTGCCCGAGTCGTTCTGGAAATCCCAGGCGTAGGTGGCGGGCGACGCCAAGGCCAGCGTGGCGACGATCGGAAGCGAACGCGTGACGTATCGCCGGATCAGATCGTTACTCATTAATTTCCCCTGAGACCCTGGAAAGGCTGCGAGTAGCGAGGAATGAAGCAGCCTTACCGCCTGGCCGTATCGTCTTAGTGTTCCGCCGCGCTGCTGCCTCCCCTCGCGGACGCGTGGGCGCGGACGTGTTGCGCGCGAGTATAGCAGCGGGTTCCGGGGCCAAAGCTAGCGAGGACCCGGGCCCCGGGGGAATCCCTATACCTGCGTGACCTGGAGGATGCTGTGGCGTATTTGTTCGGAGAGCACCAGCTGCGCGTCGGCCGCCACGCGCACCAGCACCTCGTCGAATTCGAGATTGCCGCCCTCGCCAGCCTTCAAAACACCGCGTTCGCGCAGCAGGTCGATGAAATTCTCGAACAGCGCGCGGTCGAAGAACTCGGGTGAGTTGAATCCATAAAGCATATTCATGCGCTGGGCGGCGAGCTGGCGCTGCTGCTCGAGCGTCGCCTGGTTCATCGTGCCGCTGCCCGCCTTGAGCAGCAGCGAGATGGCCAGGTAGTAACGCTCGATGGTCTGGATGGTGGCCTGGGCCAGCATCGACAATTGCATCGCTGCCGGCGAATCAGGCGGCGGACGCATCCACGCGCTGCGATCTTCGTTAGGTTGCAGCACACCTTGATCCGCCAGCGCAGCAAGGACGCCCTCCACCACCTTTGCCAGCTCTTCTTCACGCCAACGCAGGAAAAGCTCGGAGGCAACGTACGGATATACCCGCCACGCCAGACGTTGGATGTCTTTGGTCTGCAGCATGGAGTTGCCGATGAACGCACAGGCCACGAGCGAGGGCAGCGCGAACAGATGCAGGACGTTGTTACGGTAGTAGGCGATGAGCTGCGCGCTCTGGTCGCTCATCCTGACCACGTCACCGAGCTTGTGAGGCACGCGCGTGATCAGTTTCAGCGATTCGCCGTACAGCACGATCTCGGCCGCGGTCGCATCGGTCACGGTCACGCGCGGGCTGTAGGGCGAGGCGCGCAAGAGCTTGATGTACAGGTCGATCTGGCGCAGCAGCGCCGACTCGGGTAACGCGCCGCGCGGGCTCGCCAGCAACGTGGTCGCCAGCAGGTTGATGGGCGTCACGGCGGCCGCGGAGTTGATGCCGCGCATGATGGTCTGCCCCAGGTCGCCAACCAGCGCGTTAACCGCTGGCAGCCGCGTGTCGTCGTCGAAACGCTGCGTGCGCCAGCTCGGCAGGTGCTGATCGAGCAGCGCATCGAGCTTGATGGGTTCCCCTATGTTCACGTGCACGGTGCCAAACCGCTCGCGCAGCACGCGCAGGGAGAACAGCAGGTCGAGCCAGCTCTCCTTCTTCTTGGGCGCGCCCGACAGCTCCGAGATGTAGGTGTTGGCTTCGACGATGCGCTCGTACCCGAAGTACACCGGCACGAACACCACCGGCCGTACCGGATCGCGCAGGAAACTGCGCACCGTCATCGATAACATGCCGGTCTTGGGCTGGAGCAGGCGGCCGGTGCGCGAGCGTCCGCCTTCGATGAAATATTCGATCGAGTGGCCGCGCGCCATGATCGCGGCGAGGTACTTCATGAACACCACGGTGTACAACGCGTTGCCGCCGAAGCTGCGGCGAATGAAAAACGCACCGCCCTTGCGCAGGAAACGCCCGATCACCGGGATGTTGAGATTGATGCCGGCGGCGATGTGCGGCAGCGCGTAACCCTGGTGATAGATGATGTATGACATCAGCAGGTAGTCCATGTGGCTGCGATGGCAGGGTACGTACACCACCTCGTTGCCCTCGGATACTTCTTTGAGCGTGGCGGCGTGGTTGATGTTCACGCCGTCGTAGACGCGGTTCCACACGCGGCCCAGCAGCTTCTCGGCGATCTGCACGAACGCGTGTGAGTAGTTAGCTGCTATCTCGAAGGCGTACTTGCGCGCCTGCAGCAGGCCCGGACGGTAAGTCGTGTGTCGGTCCTTCGCCTCGGCGGCGATCACCGCGCGAACCGCTCGCGCGCGCAATATCCGCGCGATGATCGTGCGGCGATGCGAAAGATCCGGCCCGATACGCACGGCACGCTGGCGCCGCAGGATGCCGCGTAAAACGCGGGTGACGCGGCGCGCCTGGTCGGAAGCTGGCGCCGCATCGAGCAGCGAGCGGAGACTGATCGGCTCGCCCATCTCCACCATGACGTTGCGGCCGTTGATCAGCACCGCGAAAAATTTCCGCGCGCGCGAGGTCAACGCCCAGTTTTCCGCGAACAGCAGACGAAGCCACGAGCCCTCCTTGTGCGGCGCACGGCCCCAGTACACCGCGGTGGGCACCAACAGCACGTCGCGCACGGAGTCGGCGCGCAACGCCGCAACCAGTGCCAGCAGGTGTGGCGGCGGACGGCGCGTAGCGGTCGCGTCCCAGAAACGCCGGCGGCGACCCACATCGAAAAATGATCGCCGCTCTTCCACCGGCAGGCTCGCGGAGCGCTTTTCGGGATACGGCAACCCGCCGCGCGAGGCGACATTGCACAGCACGGCGAGATCCGCGACGGAATTGCGCTCGAGCACGTAACAGACGGGCACGCGCGGCGCCGTGAGCGCCACGGGCGCCTCGGCGGGCTGCACGCTCGCGCGTACCCACAGCTTGAAGAATCGTCGCAGCAACCAGCCCATGCGCGTGTAGTGTCCGCCAGCCGTATGATGTTAGGCGCCGGAGTGTAGCCGACTCGGGTGGAGGGCCAATGATGAAGGGATTGAGGATCATTCTGACCGGCGCTTCCGAGGGCATAGGCCGCGCGCTGGCACTGGCGCTCGCGGCCCGGGGCGCTCGCCTGGCGCTCGCGGCCCGCGATCGGGAACGCCTCGAGACACTCGCGCAGGCGTGCCGCGCGCGCGGCGGTGAAGCGCGCGCCCTGCCCACCGACGTCACCAATCAGCAGGACTGCGAGTGGCTGGTGGCGGAAACGGTCAAGGCTTTCGGCGGCATCGACGTGGTGGTGCACAACGCCGGCATCACGATGTGGAGCCGCTTCGACGAGTTGCAGGATCTTTCGATCTTCGAGCGCGTGATCGAGGTGAACTACCTCGCCCCGGTGCGCCTGACCGCGCTGTCACTGCCGCATCTCAAGCAGTCGAAGGGATTGCTGGTCGCGGTGGCAAGCCTGGCCGGACTCACCGGTGTGCCCGAGCGCTCGGGCTATGCGGCGAGCAAGCACGCGCTCATCGGGTTCTGCGATTCACTGCGCATCGAGTTGCGCGGCTCCGGGGTCGGCGTCACCGTGATCGCGCCGGATTTCGTGGTCAGCGAGATTCACAAGCGCGCCATCGGCCCGGACGGCGAGCCGCTCGGCGAGTCACCAATGGTGCAATCGAAGATCATGACGGCCGAGGATTGCGCGACGCGCATCGTGCGCGCCATCGAGCGGCGTGAACGCCTGGTGGTGATGTCGGTGCGCGGCCGGGTCGGACGCTGGCTCAAACTACTTGCACCCGGCTGGATCGACCGCATCGCCGAGCGCGCCATCCGCGAAAGGCATTAGCGCCGACGCGGCTCGAATGCCCCGCTAACTCGCGTCCACGGGAAGGTCGAGCGAGATCAGGAAATACTCGAACAGGTATTTGAGGAAACGCACTTCATCCTGCAGCCGATGATCGCTGTTGAGGATGTGCAGCGCGCAGCCGTGGCGGCGCGCGAACTCCATGCTCTGCTCCACCGGCACGACGTCGTCTTTCCAGCCGTGAACGATGGTGGCGGGACAGTCGAGCAGCTTGTCGCGCAGCGGTGGCAGTCCGGGCATGGTCAATGCCGGCGCCATGAGGAACACACCGCGCGCATGCAGCAGCGAAGCCGCGGCAACCGACACGTAGCCGCCGAGACTGGATCCGCACAGCACCAGGTCGCCCTTGAGCTCCTTGCAGAACTCCACCAGCTTGTTGACGCGCTCGCGCGGATCGTCGATGCCGCGATAGTCGACGGACTCGACCTCATAACCCTCGCTGCGCGCGTTGCCCGCGAGCGCCGTGATCTTGACGCCCCAGGGTCCGGCATCTTTGCCGTGCGAAAAAACTACGTACCGGTCAACCAAGGCTTCCTCACATCTTCCAAAGGAGCGCGTCGAGACTGCGCGTGCTCGCGGGCGTGCGTTTGACGAGGGCGCGATTGCCGCGGGTCTTTACGCCTTCGCGAGCGAGCCGGCTCAACTGTTCGCGGGCATTGGTCGAGCCCGCCGGAAAGGCGATGCGTCCGCCGGCGCCGGTCACCCGATGCCAGGGCAAGCGGAAATCGTCGCCCGAATCGCGCAGCACCTGACCGACCAGACGCGCGCGGCCGGGCAATCCAGCACGCCGGGCCACCTCGCCATAGCTGGCGAACGTGCCGCGCTTGAGGGCACGCACAACCTTGCGGATGGCCGCGGCGCGGATATCGGCGGTGGCGGTTGCCTTCGTCTCTTTCATATCAATGTTGCTGCGATTACAGTCGTTGCCCCGCGGCGTTGGGATTCGATCACGCGATGGCCCGAGTAGCAACCGACATACATTCAACGCGTCCGCAGATGGACTGGCTGACCATGACCGACACCACCATCGCCGGACCCACGCTTCGAGCGTGGGCGCGTGCGCGGAGTTCCGCGTTCGGGCGATGGTTGTTTGCGCGCACGGTGTCGAAACGCGCACCGTACTTCGCGACCATCCGCCCAAAGTTTCTCGACCTGCAACCGACGTTGTGCCGCGTCACGATGAAAAAGCGCCGCGCCGTTGAAAATCACATCGGCACGGTGCACGCGCTCGCCATGGGCAATCTGTGCGAGCTCGCCGCTGGCATGTGCACCGAGGTCACCATTCCGGTCGGCATGCGCTGGATCCCGCGCGGCATGACCATCGAGTACCTCGCCAAAGCCGAGACCGACGTCATTGCCACCGCGCGCCTCGACAAGACGGAGTGGACCGGTCCCGAGAACGTCGGCGTGCCGGTCACGGTCAGCGACGCGGCCGGAAAAGAAGTCGTGCGGGCGGTCATAAGCATGTACGTCTCGCCGAAACGGCCTGATTGAGGGCCCGCCCGGTCGAATCAGTCACACACGGATCATCGCGGAAGGCGCATCATCGCCCCCAGATGTCCGGCCCTTCCCCTGCGCATCGCGCTTCGCTCGCGAGCTTCGCAAAATCCTCCCTGCCACGCGCGCTCTGGCAACTCGCGAACACCCTGCCGACTTTCCTGGCTCTGTGGATCGCCATGGCCTGGACCCGTGTCGACGGGTGGAGTTACTGGTGGACGCTGCTGCTGGCGGTGCCAACGGCGGCGTTATACGTGCGCCTGTTCATCCTGCAGCACGACTGCAGTCACGGCTCGTTCTTCCGCAACGCGCGCGCCAACCGGTGGTTAGGCGCGGGCCTCGGCGTGCTCACGCTGTTCCCGTTCGCGTACTGGAAGAAGACCCACGGCGTGCACCACGCCACCTCGGGCGACCTCGACCATCGCGAGCTCGGCGACATCCGTACGCTCACCGTCAACGAGTATCGAGCCTCCTCGCCATGGATGCGTTTCTGCTATCGCTTCTACCGCAGCATGCCCGTCATGCTCGGTATCGGGCCTATCTACCAGTTCGTCGCCAAGCACCGCCTGCCTCTCGGCATGCCATGGAGCTGGAAGAAGGAATGGCGCAGCGTGGCGTTCAACAACCTCGCGTTGCTGGCCATCGGCGGCACGCTGTGCTGGCTGCTCGGCTGGAACGATCTGCTGGCGGTGCATCTTCCGGTGGTGGTCATCGCCGGCGCGCTCGGCGTGTGGCTGTTCTACGTACAGCACAGTTTCGAACCGAGCTACTGGGTTCGCCATCCCAAATGGGATCCGCAGGCCGCGGCGATCGACGGCAGCTCGTTCTACGACCTGCCGCCGGTGCTGCGCTGGGTCACCTGCAACATCGGTTACCACCACATCCATCATCTGGCGCCGCGCATCCCTAACTATCACCTGCGCGCCGCCTGCGAGGCCAACCCGGCATTGCGCCCGCGGGTGCATTTCGGCCTGCGCGGCAGCCTCGCCTGCGCGCGCATGAAACTCTGGGACGAGCGCCTCGGCCGCATGGTGGGTTACCCGGCTCAATGAAGCGGGCGCGGACCTGGACGCTCCGCGGGAGCGACGGCCGCCCCTTCGAGAGCACGACGCCCGGCGCCCTCGGCGGCCATCGCCGGGGCAAGATTTACGGTCGCCTCGATTGCCGCGTCGCCGCGCAGGCCATCGCGCGCGGCGGCTACCTGGCGGACCGCGTGTTCTTCGGCGATGAGGCCACGGCGATCGCCGCCGGGTTCCGTCCCTGCGCGGTGTGCATGCCTTTGGCGTATGCGAGCTGGAAGCTCAAGCGGCGTCGTGAAAAATGATGCCCAACGTGTGGCGCTCACCGCTACGCACGCGGCTCACACCGTGGCGCAGATTCACGCGATAAGTTCCGCGCGTCCCCTGCACCGGACGATGGCTCACCGCAAAGATCGCAGCGTCGCCCTGCCTCAGGTCCAACACCTCCGCGCGCGTCTGCATGCGTGGCCGCTGCTCGGTGATCACGAACTCACCGCCGGAAAAGTCGCTGCCGGGCTCGGACAACAGGATCGCCACCTGCAGCGGAAAGACATGCTCGCCGTAGAGGTCCTGGTGCAGGCAGTTGTAGTCCCCGGCCGCGTACCGCAGCAGCAATGGTGTGGGGCGGGTCTGCGCGGCTGCGTGGCAACGCTCGAGGAAGGCCGTATGGGTCGCCGGATAGCGCTCGTCCACGCCCAGGCGTTCGTTCCAGCCGTTGGCGGTCGGCGCCAGGTGCGGATAGAAGGCCGCGCGCAGTGCCGCCACGGCATCAGGCAACGGATAGGAAAAGTACCGGTATTCGCCGCTCCCAAACCCGTGCCGCGCCATCACCACCCGGCTGCGGAACAGCCCGTCCGCCGCATACATCGCGGCCAGTGCGCGGCACGCCAATGGGCTCAGCAGTTGCCGGGTGACGGCGCTGCCCTGCGCATCGAGCTCCGCAGCGAGGCGCCGCCAGTCGAGCGCGGCGACCCGCTGCGCCGCGGAAACTTCCGGCGCGCCGACCAGTGGCATCGCGACGACCGCGCTCATCGCGCGGCTTCGCGTTCCAGCAAGGTGCTCTTGCGGGAGATTCCCCAGCGATAGCCGGACAACGCGCCCTCACCGCGCACGACCCGGTGGCACGGGATCGCGAGCGCCAATGGAGTTGCGCCGCAGGCCTGCGCCACCGCCCGCACTCCCGAGGCCGGCGATTCAACGAATCGAACGACTCGCGCCAGTATCGATGCCAGCGCCGCCTTGTCCTCAACCAGCTCTTCGGCCGGAAAGCGCTGGCGCAGATCGCGCAGGCAGGCCCGACGATCGTCGCCGAACAGAATCGCGCGGACGCCTTTGTGGCTGCGCGCGACGAAAACCGATCCGAGAGTGCTGCCGGCGATGCCGAAATGAGTGGTGGGCGCGGAAGAAGTAGCCATGTGCAAGCCCCCTTGGCGAATACCGACGGAACGCCGGCCTGGGGACAATCTAGCGACGGCGCGCCGTCATCGCATTCCGCTTCTTGCTGACTTGGGCTCGCGCCTAGACGTCTGCGCTCTCGGGTCGCGCCGCCATGCGCACGGTGTCGTCGTCGATGCGCGGCATGCGCGCCGTATCGTCCGACGCCTGCTCCGGAATCCGTGCGGCCGGCGTCACCGCGGCCAAGGGCACCGCCGGCGCCAGTGGCACCAGCCCGCGCAGGATGCTGGACTCGATCTCCAGATCCACGCTCGGCGAATAGTTCGCAAAGCGATTCACGCTGATCGCCTTGGCGCGCGAGCCGCTCGGCTGATGCGTGACAATGAATGCGTGGTACTCGCCCGGCTTGGTGGCGGCGAATCCAAAGGCGAGATTGACCTTGCCCGCGCGCATCGTCTCTTCGGTGTTGATTCGTTCGTCGCACACCACGAAGTAGCTCTGCTCGCCGCTGCGACCCGTGAACGCGCCTTCGGCATACAGCGAGTCGAGGAAAGCCTCGACCTGCGCTTTCGCCATCAGCCAGGTGGGCTGGGCGTTGCGCTCGAACAGCATCCAGCGAGTACCGCGCTCGACGCAGGTCATGACGAACAACGCCAGCCGGCGCGGCGACAGGTAACGCCAGTCACTGACGGCAGCAGAACCGCTGGCGAGCGTACGCGGGCTCGCGGCGAACTTCGGCGCGATACGCACCGACTGCAACAGGTTGATGCCGGCATTCACCAGCCGCGCGCGATCATTGTTCTGCACGTTGGCGGCGGGCCGCAGGCCCGGACGCAGGATGGCGTCGTCACCTTCGGCGGCGGCCCACACCGGCCAGTTCTCATCGCAGCGCGCAATCATTCCCGCAGCGACCCCGCAAGGCGCGAATAATTCGAATCGTCCCCGCAGCCGGTCGAATGCGACCACGCGTGGAAAGAACATGGCCGCGTCTTCGCTGCGAAATGGCCAGTGACGCATGCCGTCGAGCGCGGCGGCGCTCGACGCCCACGACGACGGCGGGTCGACGATGAGCATGGAACGGCGTTCGCGGCAGAAGCGCCCGGCCACCAGCAGGGTCGACAGGCCTACATCGTGGTCGCGGGTCAGCGGCGGAATGCACAGCAGGTTGATGTCGGGGGCGGCATGTAACGCGAAAATGCCGGTGCCCCGCTGCGCTGAGCCGATGACGTCATAGTCGGTGATCGGGCCGCCATCGTCGCCGTCGGGATTTGACGGCGTGTAGCCGATGACCGCGCCGGTGGCCGCCGCCGGCGTGCGCAACGGGCGCTCGGTGGGCACGCTGCCCTGGACACGCGCCAGCCGGGAATCGAGCAACGCGTCGGCCACGAAGCGATCCGCGCCCGGTGTGACGGACAGGCGCCGCAGGATTTCCTGATCTTCGATCTGCTCGGAGCCCGCAGTACGCACGCGTTGCACGACGAGATTGAAACGATCCAGCTCGCGCGTCTCGATGGCATCGTAGTCCACCGAGGCACGCAGGAATTCTCGCGACCCGGCGCCGACGCCACGCAGGATGAGCTTGCCGGTGGCCGTCGGCAGCGTGAGCGTGGGCGGACGCGCGCCGTTGACCACGCGCACGATGATGGCGCAGCGGCCACCGTTCTCGAAGAACTGCTCGACCGCGTAGCTCAGCGTCGAGGGCTGCCAAAGGCCGCCAAACACGCGCGTGTAGTCGGCGAAGCTGCGAATTGCAACGGGTTCGTTGACCGGGCCCTTGAGCGCGCGACCGATGAACGCGGCGATATTGGTCGCGGCGCGCGCGATGACGCGTATAGAGCCGGGTGTTTCGGCAGACGGGACTTGCGAGTCAAACGGCTCGGCCAATCAACTCCCCAAAACTTGAGCCCGGCATTTCCGGGCCTCGCAACGTGCGCGGAATGTAGCAGCGTCTCAGTAGCGCCGCCACAGCGGAACGTCGCGCCTTTTGAAAAATGTGACGAGCGCGAGGCCGCCGATGAAGCCGCCGATGTGCGCGCCGAACGCGACGCCGCCCTGAGAATCTCCCGGCGCTTGCGCGGAGGCGACGGTTCCCATGATGAGTTGCATGCCGAACCATGCCGCCAGCACCCAGATTGCCGGGAATCGTCCGAGCTGCACTATGAGAAATCCCAACGGCAACCCTAACAACACGCGGGCGCGTGGGAATAGCAGCATGTACGCGCCGAGCACGCCCGAGATTGCACCGCTGGCACCCACCATGGGCAGGACCGATCCGGGATTGGGCAGTACCTGCGCGAACACCGCGGCGATCCCGCAGATCACATAGAAGACGAAGAAGCGCGCGTGGCCCATGGAGTCTTCGATGTTGTTCCCGAAGATCCACAGATAGAGCATGTTGCCCGCCAGGTGCCAGAAGCCGCCGTGCATGAACATCGAGGTGAGGACCGCGCCCCACGCCGGAATGACGGCGACTTCAGCAGGCAGGTGTTCGCGGCCGGTGAGCACGGCGGGCACCAGCCCGAAGGCATACAGGGCCTGTTGCGCGCCGACGTCCGACAGCACCAGGTGCTGCCACACGTACACCAGCGTGCAGGCAATGACGATGCCGACGGTGACGTAGGGCCTGGTCGAGGATGGGTTGTCGTCGTGAAGCGGGATGACCACGTTGGAAAACTAGCGCTTGCCGTCCCTGAAGATGATGGGATCCAGCGAAGTGGTGGCGATCGGATGATAGTTAGGCCGGGCGCGCGCGTAGATGGCACGCGCGCGCAACGCGCCGGCCGGCGTCTTCATGAGGTCTTCGTACAGCGGCTTGATCAGCCGGCGCCGGCCGATGTCGGTCAGGTAGCTCTCGAGCCGCGGATACGCCGGCTCGTAGTCGTTGCGGATCGCGATGCGCAGCCATGCGAAAGCAATCTCACTGTTGCCGGTGGCGGTGAGCGCAAAAGCCGAGTCCAGCTCGGCGAGCCTCGCGGCCGGCAACTTCTCCGGCAGCCCGTTGAGGAAATGCAGCCACTCATGCGTGATCCATGGCTTCGCCGGCAGGTCGGCGGCCGCGATTTTTCCGGCCAGCCAGGCCTTGCGTGCGGCATCGACCGGCTCGAAGGCGTCGGAGTGCGGCAGCACTGCCGATTTCGGCAGTCCCGGCTTGAGCATCCACTCGTCGAGCTCGGCGGATGTCACCGCGCCGGGCTTCTGCGGCAGCAGGTTGGCTTCGAGGTAGCCGCGGAACTGTTCGGTCGCGATGCTCTGAAAGGCGAACTTGTCGAAATAGTCGTGAAGAAACCGGTCCACCTGCGCGGCGCCGAAGCGCGAGCTCAGCCAGGTGATGAACAACGCGCCCTTGACGTACGGAACCTGCGTGAACACATCGTCGGCATCGCGGCCGCGCAGGTCGATGGCCAGAATCTGGTCCGCGGGCCGCAGGGTGGCCATCTCTTTTTGCAGGGAGGTTGCGTCGAGCGCCTCTTCCATGGCCTCGCGCCGGTCGCCGTAGACGGCCTGAACGATCCGGCCCTGCAGATAGACGGTGAATCCCTCGTTGAGCCACAGGTCGCGCCAGGTGGCGTTGGTCACCAGGTTTCCTGACCAGGAATGGGCCAGCTCGTGCGCAATGAGCGCGGTCAGGCTGCGGTCACCGGCGATGGACGTGGGCGTAATAAAGGAAAGGCGCGGATTTTCCATGCCGCCGAAAGGAAACGACGGCGGCAGGATCAGCAAGTCGTAGCGACCCCAACGATATGGACCGAACAGTTTTTCGCTGGCCTGGATCATCTGCTCGGTTTCCGCGAACTCATTCGCGGCCGCGTCGATGATGGCGCTCTCGGCATACACACCCGTGCGCGGCCCGGTGACGCGAAACTCGAGTTTTCCCACGCCGAGGGCGATCAGGTATGAAGGGATCGCCTGCGGCATCTCGAACTTGTAGATTCCGCTGGGCGAAAGTTCCGCTGAATCATTGCCGACATTCTGGGCGCTCATCACGGCACGCATGCCGGGCGGCACGTGAATGGTCGCCTTGTAGGTCATGCGCACCTGCGGCGAATCCTGCAACGGGATCCAGCTGCGGGCGTGAATGGCCTCCGCCTGCGTGAACAGGAATGGATCGGTCTTGTTAGCCGTCTGCGCGGCCGCCACCCACTGCAGCCCCGACGCTTCCGGGCGGGTCTGATAGGAAATGCGCACGGTGAATTCGGACGCGTTCGCCTCAGGCGGCAGGTCGATGGAGAGCGGCGAGCCCAGCAATGGGTCTCGCGCGCCGATCGTATAACGCAGCGGCACCAGGTCGGTCGCACTGCGCAACCACCAGATGCGGCGGATGGTGAGATCGCGTGTGTCGAGCACCAGCTTGGCGGCGTCAGTCGCGATACGCGCGATGGTGAGATCCGCAACGCCCGACAGCCGCTTGTCCTCGAAGGAGGTCTGCAGGTCGAGATCCAGATGCTTCACGCGAAACGCGGCAGGCTCGGCGAACGAGTGGTAGTCGCGCCCGGAGACGATGGGCTCGGCCAGGACCGCGGCATGCGCGGCGACGGTGACGCTCAGGAGAAGCGCGGCAACGAAAGTTCTCATGCCGGCACTTTAATAGGTTGGAGTCAGCCGGTCACTTTGGCCGCGCCAGCCGACGGCTCGATTCTCTCAGTTCGAAACAGGCTTCGGTGCGGCGGCGGGAGTCGCGGCAGCGGCCGCGGATTCCACCGATGATTCGCGATCGGAGACCAGTTCCTGGAACGTGGCTTCATCCACCGGAAGGTCGGAGATGCCGTCCCAGGTTGCACCGGGCGCGACCTTGTTCTGCACGATGGTTGCCGTGGCGACGATGCTGTCGAGCTGGTCGGGTCCACCTGACACCGACACCGGAATGCCACGCGGCTCATGCGTGAGCTTCGAGACGGCATCCCAGTCGATCCTTTCCTTGCGCGTCTTGAGCTCTTCCTGGATGCGCTCGGCCATCGCCTTGTTGAGAAGCTTGGCCTGCGCCTTTTTCCAATCGCGCGCGTCGTCTTCGAGCACGTCGAAGGCCTGGATGTGCAACGCCCCGTCGTGCCAGCCGAACAGGAACGGCTGGTTGACCACGCGAACCTGGGTACCGACCGCCGCCATTTCGAACAGTTGCGCTATGTCTTCCGGATACAGGCGGATGCAGCCGTGGCTGGAGCGCAAGCCCACGCCCGCGGGCTTGTTCGTGCCGTGGATCATGTAGCTAGGCCAGCCGAGATAGAACGCGAACCGGCCGAGCGGGTTGTCCGGGCCGGGGCCGATGACCTTGTCGAGCTCCTCGCCGCGTTCCTCGCGATGCTCCTTGATGATCGACGGCGTCGGGCGCCAGGTTGGATCTTTCGTGCGCCGGACGACGGTGGTCGCGCCCTCGGGCGTCTTCCAGCCCACCTTGCCGATGCCGATGGGATAGGTGTGCACCACCTGCTTCTCGCCCTTCTTCACCTTCGGGTAATAGAAGAGTCGCATTGCCGCGGCGTTGATGACGATGCCTTCGCGCGGCGCGTTCGGCAGGATGAACTGCGAAGGAATGACGATCTCGCGACCCTCGCCTGGCAACCAGGCGTCGACCTTGGGGTTGGCGCGCACGATTTCCTCGTAGCCAACATTGAATCGACGCGCAATGTCGGTAAGCGTGTCGTCCTTCGTGGCCACGGTTTTCTGCACCACTCCGACGATGTCGGTGGTGGCATCGATCTCGAAGCGATGCGTGGCGACCGGCTCGGGCAGCGACGGTACCGCCGGCTCCTTCGCGACATCTTTCTTGGCGCCCCACCGGGGGCCGTCGCCCATGAGGGAACATCCGGAAAGCAACGCCAGACCGAGCGCCGCGACAATGATGGGCCGCACAGCGGCTTGGGTTTTCATGTGCAAAGTATGACACCGCATAAACGATTCAGCCTGTCGGCATTCTGCTACAGGAGAGTGGGCTGATTTGGCAGCTCGTCACGGTCGCCGGACCGGAACGGAAACTCCCGCTCTAACAACCCGCCGACCGCCGCCACGCCACCGAGGGCGCCCTCCGCGAATCGCCCTGATCGGAAATGACTTTCCATGATCAGGCAGGCGGCTTCCCAGTCGGCCGGCGCAATCCGCGCGGCCGCGCCGCGATCTGCCACGATCTCCACATCGCGGTCGGCCACCAATACATAGATGAGTACGCCATTACGAAGTTCGGTGTCCCAGACCCGAAACTGCGAGAAAACTTGCTCGGCGCGCTCACGCGGGGTGAGCCGGGCCCACAGTTCCGGGATATCCAGCGCCGTCTCGATGACGAAGCGGATTTCGCCCGAGCTGCGCTTTTCGGCGGCCTGGATGGCGGATTCGATGGCAGTGTCGATCGCATCGGTGAAGCGCCGGCGCGTGCCGGCGCGCGTGGCGCAGAGATGGCGGAGCATGCGGTTGAATGACATCGCCTAACTACCAGCGGGCGGACGAGCCGCCGCCGCCGAAACTGCCACCGCCGCCACCACCGAATCCACCTCCATGGCCACCACCGAATCCTCCGCCCAGGCCGCCGAATCCCCCGCGCCCGATGTCGCGAAACACCCGGCCGGCGCCGCCACCGCCTCCGAAGCCACCGCGGCCGCCCATCAACAATGTGAGTAAGAAGAGTCCGACGCCGATGCCGGCCGACAACGGAAGGCGCGACGTCAGCCACCACGCGACGCCACCACCGCCGAGACCTGCAATCAGTGCGAGCGGCGCGCGACCCACGAAATTGCGCAGGAAGTTCAAAGCGACGACTCCGCCGAACAGCAGAAACGGCATCGGTACGCCGCCACTGCCACCTGGTTTCCACTCCTGATCCGGCGCGGGCAGTTGCTCACCATCAATCACTTTCAGCATCTGATCGAGACCGGCGTTCACGCCGCCGAAGAAGTCGCCCTGCTTGAACAGTGGGACGACAGTGTCATTCTGAATGCGGCTGGTCGTGGCGTCGGTGAGCGAGCCTTCGAGGCCGCGTCCGACTTCGATGCGCATTTCGCGATCGTCTTTGGCCACGATGAAGATGGCGCCGTCGTCGGGGCCGCTTCGCCCGACCTTCCACGCGTCCGCGAGCCGGATGCCGAACTGCGCAATGTCTTCGGGCTCCGTGGTGGGCACGATCAGCAATGCAACCTGCGATCCCTTGCGCGCCTTGAACGCGGTGAGTTTTTCATCGAGCGCCGATTGCTGCGCGGCTGTCAGTGTGCCGGTGAGATCGATCACCAGCGACTCGAACTTTGGCAAAGGAATCTGTGCGCCCGCCGCCGGCGCGTAGCTGGCGAGCAGCAACGCCAGCGTGAGCAGCGCGGCTTTCACGTTGGTTGCGTCAGTGCGCGGGCGGCGGCGTGGCGGGCGCAGAAGTGGGTGCGGATTCCACCGGTACAGCCTTCTGCGAGGGTGTCGAGGTATCGAAGCTCACCGGCGGTGCCGTCGAAATGGCCGCCTCGTTCTGCACGCTGAAGTTCGGCTTGGCGTCGAAATCGAACCATTTCGCGGTGAGGTTGGTCGGGAACGAACGCACCGTGACGTTGAAGTTCTTGACGGCATCGATGTAGCGGTTGCGCGCCACTGCGATGCGGTTTTCGGTGCCTTCGAGCTGCACCTGGAGGTCGCGGAAATTCTCGTTCGACTTGAGGTCCGGATACGCCTCCACCGTCGACAGCAGCGTCTTGAGCGCCGCGGTGAGCTGGTTTTGCGATTCCTGGAACTTGGCGAACGCCGCGGGATTGTTGAGCAGCTCGGGCGTGAGCTGGATTGAGGTCGCCCGCGCGCGGGCCTCCGTCACGCCCACCAGCACGCGCTCTTCCTGGGCGGCAAACCCTTTCACCGCCGCGACGAGGTTCGGAATGAGATCCGAGCGCCGCTGATACTGGTTGACTACCTCAGACCAGGCCGCCTTCACTGCCTCGTCCTGGGTTTGCAGCTTGTTGTAACCGCATCCCGATAGACCGGCGCCCGCCGCCAGCACGATGAGACTCACGATGAATTTGCGCATGGGTATCTCCTACGACAGATTGGCCTTCGACAGATCGGCCTTCACCAGATTTTGACGCGCTCGGCCGGCGGTCGATACATGCGGTCGCCCGGTTTCACGTTGAACGCATCATAGAACGCGTCGATGTTGCTGCTCGGCCCATTCGTCCGGAATTCACTCGGGCTGTGTGGGTCGGTGACCAGCCGCTTGAGCAATTCAGCGTCGCGATAGCTGCGGCGCCACACCTGCGCCCAACCGAGGAAGAAGCGCTGGTCGCCGGTAAAGCCGTCGATTTCGGGTGCCGGCTTGCCCTGCAGCGAGATCCGGTACGCCTTGAGCGCCACCGCCATGCCGGAAAGATCACCGATATTTTCCCCAAGCGTGAGTTGGCCGTTCAGATGACGCTGGTCGAGCACGGTGTAGCCATTGAACTGCTTCACGAGCTCACCGGCGCGCTGCTTGAACTTGACGCCGTCGTCGGCAGTCCACCAGTCACGCAGGTTTCCATCGCCGTCGTACTGGCTGCCGCTGTCGTCGAAGCCGTGGCTGATTTCGTGGCCGATGCCCGCGCCGATGCCCCCATAGTTCACCGCCGGATCGGCCGCCGCATCGAAGAACGGCCAGCGCAGGATCGCTGCCGGGAAAGTGATTTCGTTCGTGGTCGGGCTGTAATACGCGTTGACGGTCTGCGGCGTCATGAGCCATTCGCCCTTGTCGACCGGACCGCCGGTCCGCGTGACCAGCCGCTGATGCTCGAACTCCGACGCACGTATCAGGTTGCCGACCAGATCGTCGGCGCGAATGTTCAGCGTGCTGTAGTCGCGCCACTTGTCGGGATAGCCGATCTTGACGGTGATCTTCGACAGTTTCGTCTTCGCCTCGGCGCGGGTTTGCGGGCTCATCCATTCCAGCCCGTCGATCGAGCTGTCGAATGCCTTGAGCAGGTTGCCGACGAGCTCGAGCATGCGGGCCTTCGCTTCAGGCCCGAAGTGCGCTTCGACGAACATGCGACCGAGAAGCTCGCCCATGTTGTTGTCCATGGACTCCACCGCGCGACGCCAGCGCGGACGCGGTTCGGGCACGCCGTTGAGCGTCTTCTGGTGGAAATCGAATTCGAGGTCGGCGTACTGCGCCGACAACGCCGGCGCGTAGTCGTCCAGCAGCTGGAATTTGAAATACGCGCGCCAGTCGGAGATCGGCACCGTCTTCACGAGCTGCGCCATTCCCTTGATGAATGAAGGCTGATTCACATCGAGGCGCTGCGCTGACGCGCCCATGCCTTCGAAGAAGGCGAGCCAGTCGAAGCCCGGCGCTAGCTTCTGGTACTCGGGCAGCGTCATCGGATTGTGCGTCTTCACCGGGTCGCGGTTCTGAACCTTGGTCCACTGGTAATTGGCGATGCGGGTTTCTAGCGCGGCGATGCGCGCCGCCGCCGACTTCGCATCGCGTTCGCCGCCACGCGCCAGCATCTGCTCGACGTACTCGGCAAACTTTGCGCGGAACTGCGCGTACTTCTCGTCGGGGCTCAAGTAGTAATCGCGGTCGGGCATGGTGAGCCCATTCTGGTGGAGCCCTCCCACGTACGCCGTCGAGTTGTCCTTGTCGGGCGAGGAGAACCACGCGAATGGCTGCGACATTCCCAGGCGCTGCGTCCGGCCGATGTAGCGCGCCACGTCGCGCGCGGTGGCGATCGCGTCGATACGCGACAGCTCGTCCCTGAGCGGCGTGAGCCCGAGGCTCTCGACGCGAGTGGTGTCCAGGTAGGCGAGGTAGAAGTCGCCCACTTTCTGCGCATCCGAGCCGACCGGACGACTCGCCTGCTGCGAGGCCGCCACGATGAGCTGTTTCATTTCTTCCTGCGCCTGGTCGTCGAGGATGATGAACGAGCCGTAACTGGAGCGATCTGCGGGAATCGGCGTGTTCGCAAGCCAGGTGCCAGCGGTGAACCGGTACAGATCGTCCTGCGGCCGGACGCTGCGGTCGAATCCGGCCAGGTCGAGGCCAGACTTGAGCAGCGGAACCGCGGCGGGCGCGGGCACCGAGGCCACGGCGCGAACTGTCGCCGGTCTGGGTGTCGATGCGGCGCAGGCCGACAGAACGGCTGCTGCGAGCACGGCGGCCGCTGCCAGGGCGACGATGCGATTGAGCATGGAGATCCCCAAAAATTGATGCGCGGGGACCGAGTATAAAAAAAGCCCCAAGCTTTTGGGGCTTGGGGCTTATAAGGCGGACTTTCGATGAAGGGAATGAAGTCCGCTAGGGGATTCGGGGTTCAGTGCAGACGTGCCACCTGAAGAATTTTGATGTCCTCGGCGTCGATCTCGAAGTTCGCTGCCAGCAACCGGCGCAGTTCCTTCGAATCGCGGCGTTCGCCGAGCGGATGCGTGAGCTCGATAACCCCACTCCACTCGCTCGAGTGCGCGGGTTCTGCGCTCGTGACAAAGTGCGTGTAGTAGCGGGCTG
>JBDTSV010000112.1:0-14349 GCA_039930985.1 Pseudomonadota bacterium | reverse complement strand
GAGCGGCATCGAGTCCGGCAAACCGGCGCCCCGTCTCACGCGGCAGATGTTGTGGCTCATGTGCGCGGCCGCGGCGGTGCTCATGGTCACGATGGGCATCCGCCAGTCGCTCGGCCTGTACATCGCGCCCATCACCGCAAGCACCACGGTGGGCTACGCGGCCATGAGTTTCGCGCTGGCGGTCGGGCAGCTCATGTGGGGCGTGGCGCAACCCTTCTTCGGCGCGCTCTCGGACCGACATGGCCCGAGGCGCGCGATCGTCACCGGCGCAATGTTGTTAGCCGCGGGCGCCGCACTCACGCCGTTCGCCACCAGTGAATTCACACTGCTGATCACCGTCGGCATCCTCATGGCGGCCGGCGCTGGTGCGGGCAGTTTCGGCGTGCTCATCGGCGTGGTCGCGCAGCGAGTCCCGGCGGAGAAGCGCTCGTTTGCCTCGGGTTTCGTCAACGCCGGTGGCAGTCTCGGGCAATTCATTTTCGCGCCGCTCAACCAGCTGTTGATCGCAAGCTTCAGCTGGTCGGTGGCCATGTGGAGCATGGCGGTGGCGGCACTCACCACTCTTCCGCTCGCCAGGCCCTTGCTGCGCGACGCCGCGGCCAGAGGCGCGGGAGCTGCAAGAACCAACACCGGACCCGCACCCAGCGCGCTCACGCTGCGCGAGCAGCTGGCAATCGCCGCGCGCGACAAGAGCTATTGGTGCCTGCATGCGGGCTTCTTCACCTGCGGGTTCCACATTTCGTTTCTGGTCACGCACCTGCCTGGCGAAGTGCGGCTCTGCAGCCTGCCGGCGTCGGTGGCCGCGGGCTCACTCGCGATCATCGGGCTCGCCAATGTCGCGGGCAGCCTCACCGCCGGCTGGGCCGGCAGCGTGATGCGCATGAAGTACCTGCTTTTTGCCATGTATTTCAGCCGCGCGGTGGCCGTGGCCATCTACCTGGCCGCACCCAAGACCTCGCTCACCTTCTATCTATTTGCCGCCGTGCTGGGCTTCACCTGGCTCGCCACTGTTCCGCCCACGGCGGGTCTCATCGGCAAGTTGTTTGGCGTGCGGTATCTCGCCACGCTGTTCGGGCTCGCCACCTTCACGCACCAGATCGGCGGATTCTTCGGCGCGTGGCTCGGCGGCAAGGCGCTGACCGCGTTCGGCGACTTTTCGTGGATGTGGTACGCGGACATCGCGCTGGCGCTGGCGGCGGCGTTCATCAACCTGCCGATCCGCGAAGAGAAAAAGGAGACAGATCTATTTATTCGCCCCATTGCCTCTGCAAGCGGCAAAGGCAGCGCTCAATAAATAGGTCTGTCCCCTTTTCAGCGCAATAAATAGATCTGTCCCCTTTTCAGCGCTTTTCAGCGGATCAGGCCGTCCATGGGGCGTGCGTTCGCGCTGTCGGGGAACACCTTGCTGTCCAGGGCCGCGGCCGGCACGCCGAGATGATCGCGCAGCACGCCTTTCATCACGGTGCGCAGGTCGCGCGTGGGCTTGAGGTCACGGTTGTCGAGCAGATTCGCTCGCGACAACCCCGGCCAGTCGGCCAGCACGCGCCCACCGGCAACGGCGCCACCTAACAGGAAGGCGGCGGCACCGGTGCCATGATCGGTGCCGCGAGTGCCGTTGATGGCCGCAGTACGGCCGAACTCCGTGGCGATGAGCACCGCGGTGTTGCGCCACACCGGCCCGAGCGATTCCTTCAAGGCAGCCAGCGCGGCATCGAGACCCCGCAGGCGCAGCGCCAGCTGCCCCTGCGCTCCGCCCTCGTTCGCGTGCGTATCCCATCCGGTCGTGTCGAACATCGCCACGCGCGGACCATCCTCGCGCTTGAGAAATCCGGCCGCGGCACGCGCCGTTTCCACGTAGCGCGCGTTGTAATTGCGCTTCTCTTTCGCGTCGCGCTCCACCGGGCTTTCCGGCCTGGCGGCCGTCGAGGCCATCGCCGCATCGTCACCGTCGTGGTCGCCGACCTGGCCCTGCACCGCCGCCTGCGCTTCGTTCGCGATGGCATCGCTGTCGAGCGCATCGGCCAGCCGCTTCGACAGCAGCGGATCGCGCGCGTACAGGTCCGTGATGCGCGCCAGCGTCGCATCGTCGAGTGCCGCGATCTTCGTCGACGAGCTCGACGCGACCGCCGCCGCGCCGCGCATCGCCAGCGGCACATTGGCGCCGAGCGCCACGCCCGCCTCGCGCGACTTGTTGGCCGGCATGGCGGTCAGGGCGCGGTTGATCCAGCCGGTGGTTGAGCCCTGCGGGCGAAGTTCACCGCTCTCGAGGACATTCTGCGCATCGAAATGCGAGCGCTCGCGATACGGCGACGCGACCGCGTGCAGCACCGCGAGCTCTTTCGCCGCGAAGCTGCGATGCAGGAAGGCGAGCGCCGGATGCAGCGCGAATGGACCATCGAGCGGCAACGCCGCGCCTTCGCCTGACCTGGCCAACGCGATCTGGCCGCGCAAGCCCGCATACTCCGGATCGCCCACCGGCGGTACCGCCGACAGTCCGTCGAGCGCGCCGCGCAGCAGCACGAACACGAAGCGCGCGTCGGTCGGCGCATTGGCGAACGCCAGCCTTGACGCCATGAGCGTACCGGCGCCGGCGAACAACGAGGTTTCGAGAAACGATCGACGCGAAAATTGTGGCTTCATATCGTTCAACGCCTCATGAATTCCGGCGACGCCAGCAGCAGCGTCAGCGCTTGCGCACCGCTCTCGGCACGCGCGATGGCCTTCGCGGTGTCCTCGCTGAGCGTCGCGCCTAACAACTGCGGCGCGAGGTCGCGCGCGTTGCGCGCATCGCCCATGCGCTGCGCCACCACGTCAGCCCAGGCCACCCGCTTGAGCAGCCCGGAGGATCCGTCCCAGTCGGCGCTGGTGTCGGGCCAACCCGCCGGGGATCCCGGCATGAGATTGCGTTGACCCAGCGCCTCGAACGACTGCAGCGCGCGCCGCTTTTCACGCAACGGAATGCCGAGCGCGCGATGCGCGGAATAGATGTAGTCCGCCGGTGTCTTGTATTTCGACAGCGGCTGTTCCCAGGCCTCGGGCGACTCGATGAGTGCCTGGTACACCGTGGGCAGATGCGCTCGCGAATCGAGCCAGGCGCGGGCGATGCGTTCGACGGCCGCGGGCGGCGGATCGTCGGCGATGAAATGGCGCGCGAGCTTGGTCGCGAGGTGGCGCGCCGTCTCAGGGCGCAGCGCCAGGTCGCGCAGTATCGCCTCGCCCTGTTTGACGCCGTCGTCGCCGTAGCTCTTGCCTAGCAGGCGCCTGGAACCCGGCTCGTGGAAGGCCTCGCGGAAGTGAAATTCGCCCGGTTTGCCGTGGTCGAAACCGGCCTTCGCCAGTCGCCGCCCATTGTCCTGGCCGCCGATCGACCAGCCGGAAATTGCCTGCGCGAACGTGGTCACATCCGTCTGCGTGTAGCCGCCGTCGACACCGAGTGTGTGCAGCTCGAGGATCTCGCGCGCGAGATTCTCGTTGATGCCGACCTTGCGGGCGTTGCCGCGGCGGCCGGCAAGTTTTGCCGCTTTGGAATTCGGTCCGATGGACGCCTGATTGTCCAGGTACAGCAGCATGGCGGGATGCTGCTCGACGGCTAACAACAAGTCGGTGAAATGCCCGGTGACGCGCGGCCGGATGGCCTCGCGCTCCATGGCACCCGCGAGCCCGAGCACCACGATCTTGTCGATCGACACGGCGAAGTGGTTGGTCCAGAACTGCGTGAGGCGCTCGAGGAACGGGCGGTCGGTACTGATCGAATGCGAGAAGCGCGCGAAGGCCTCGTCGATGTACAGCGGGCGATAGATCGGCGGCAGCTTGAGCGCCGTCTTTACCAGCGTCGCGTCGTCGCTCGCGTCATTCTTCCGGTCGCGCCGTTCTTCGACGACTTGCTTGCGCAGCTCGATCACCCTGGCCAGCGTTTCAGCGGAAGGTTTGAGGCCATCGCCGCTCAGAACCGGCGGAGCTCCTTTGAGCTGCTTCATCAACCAGGCGTCGGGATCCGCGCCGAGCGTCGCCAATTCACCGGGTCGGGCGCCGAGGCCGAACCGATTGGCGGCAATGGCCGCTGCAAAGTCTTTTCGCGTCGCAGTCATGGGTTTATCTCACGGACAACGCGCTTGGCTACCTTGGGTTGACACCCGCCCGCAGCAATCCATCCAACCAGCGGGTCAACTGCGGCCCGACAGTCGCCGCCTCGAACTCATCGCGAACGCCGCCGAGCCGCGCGCCGAGCAGCCGGCCGTTGGCATCGAACAACACCAGCGTCGGATATTGCTTGACCCGCACGCGATCGATGAATTCCCTGGCATCGGGCAACACGCGCCAGCGCAATTGGTAACGCGCGACGAACTGGCGTGCCACCGGCGCTTCGTCGAAGGTCACGGCCAGGAAATTGAGGTCGGCACGCGCGGCCGCGAGGCGATTGAGCGGCGCCACCTCGAGAATGCACGGCTTGCACTGCGCGAAATAGAAGCTGACGAGTGTGGGCTTGCCCTTGAGGCCGGCGGCAGTCAGGCGCTTGCCGGAAAGATCGCGCAAATCGAATGGTGGCATCTCCGTGATCAGTGGATAGGCGGCCGGACACACGCCGCCACCGCGCTGGCGCGCAGTCACCGTGAGTTCGGAGCCGTCGGCCGAACGATCGATGTCGGAGATGATTCCGGGCCGCGCCATCACGGCCGCGAAGCCCGCATAGCTGACCATCGCGCAGTCCGGGCCGCGATAGGCCACGCGGACGTTGTCCGCCACGCCCAGTGCCTTGCGGAATTCGGGCTCGGTGAACTGCGCCTGAGCGGGCGCAGTCCCCAGCAAGAAAAGCAGCAACCCGAGACACGAACGCATGGCGCGCATTATGGCGCAACGCTCACGAAAGGGCTGTCGCGCTCGATGAACCGCAAACGCCGATGCTGATCGCGCGACAGGCCGATGCGCGTCGTGACCTGGATCACTGCCGCGCCCGGCATTCGCTCCAGCCACAGCTGCCCGCCCGCGGCCACGTCGACGCCCGACAAGTCCCGGCCGATACCGAGAGCGGCGCACAGGCGGCCAGGACCGCGCGCGAGATCCCTGAGCCGCGATTCCGGCCGGTTGGCGAGCATGAGATCGACGCCGTCGGTCGGCTCCAGCGCGCGGATCAGCACCGCCGCGCCCACGCCCGGCGTTTCCGCCGCCAGGTTCAGCGTGAGGCAGGCGCCGTAGACCATGCGCACGTAGGCCGTGCCGCGCGCCGCGAACAGCGGCGCGTTGCTGGTAGTTAGTCCGGGGCGCGCGTAGCCGGTCGGGTCGCCCGGCGGATACGCTTCGGTTTCGACGATGCGCCCGGCGATGCGGCCTGCTGGCGTGGCGTGGACCAGGCGCTTGCCGATGAGAAAGCGCGCCAGCGCGACGGTTGCGACCGGCAAGGCGCGGCGGGAGATGGGCGGCATGGGATGCGAGTATGGCACTATGCACGCGGCCTTCCGACGCTCCCATGCGGATGCACCAGGAGAAGATGTTGAAGGGGTTCACGAGAGTCACTTTCGCCGCGCTTTCCCTGTCTGTGGCGCTGGTCGCCACGCTTGCCCGCGGTGTCGATCCGGCGCCGTCCGCCGCAACTCCCGCTGCTGCGCCCGCTGTGCCCGCCGCCGCCGCCCCGCCCATCGAATTGCCCGAATGGCTGTTTCCCGTCGACCCGAATTCGCTCGTCAAGAATCCGCAGCCGGTGAAGCTCGACGATGTCGAGCAACTCGACATTCCCGGCAGTGACCAGAAGTTCACGCAGGCGCGCATCAACGATCCATACAACGCGCCCGACTGGCATCCGAACGATCACATTCCAATGCCTGACATCGTTGCCAAGGGCCGCAAGCCCGCGGCCATGGCCTGCGCGTACTGCCACACGCCCACCGGCCAGGGACGCCCGGAAAATTCCGCGCTGGCGGGTTTGCCCGAGGGCTACATCAAGGAACAACTGCTCGACATGCGCAGCGGCAAGCGCAAGCCCACCGGGCCGGAAGTCTATAAACCGAGCTGGGCCATGCACGCGCTGGCTAAAAACCTGACCGATGCGGAGATCGACGAGAGCGCGAAATACTTCGCACAGCAGAAACTGAAGCGCCGCCACTACATCATCGAGAGCCTGCGCATACCGCGTGCCGAGCGGGCCGCCTGGATCTATGAAGAAGTCGGCGGCACCGAAGACCTCGAAGGCCGCCTGCTGGAAGTCACCAGCGAGCTCGTGCGCCATGAGCGTCGCGACGACCGCCTGCAATACACGGTCTATGTCCCGCCCGGCAGCCAGGCGCGCGGCAAACGGCTCGCGACCAAGGGCGAAGGCGAGGAGAAAGGTGCCAAGACGCAGGTCTGCGCCACCTGCCACCTCGCGAATCTGAAAGGTACCGACAAGATTCCGCCGATCGCGGGACGCTCGCCTACCTACCTTCTGCGGCAGATGCTCGCGTTCCGCAACGGCACGCGCGTAAACGAAGTCTCGCCGCAAATGACCCCGGTGCTCGAGAAGCTCACCTTGGCCGACATGGTCGACCTGGCGGCGTACGTCGGGTCGCTCTATCCCTGACGAGGCTGGCGCGTATCGCCGCCGGCGAGCGCGAGACCGAGATTGTCGATGAGCGATATCGTGCCGCGTTCTCGGCTGCCACCGTCCTCGTGGCCGTCGAGAAAGGCGTGCTGCTCGGTCACGATGAGTCTCGTGCCGTTGTCCTTGCCGTGCGCCACGAATTCCACGCTGGCGAGTGACACGGAGATCTTCTTGCCCTGCCAGTACATGTCGTAGGTGTAGACCAGCCGGCGTTCAGGCACGACATCGAAGTACAAGGCCTCGAACCGCGATTCGGACCCGTCGACGAATTTGCCGATGAGCCGGTCACGGCCACCCACGCGAACATCCATCTCGCGTACCTGTTCCGTCCATTTGTCGGCGGGGCCGTTGAACCAGCGCGCCTTCGCCACCGGGTCGGTCCATGCGCGGAACAAGATCGCCGGCCCGTAGTTGAACGTGCGTTCGATCACGAACGAGCCGTGCTTGATGGATCTTGCGTGCGAAGTCATGACTTCTCCTTGACCGTGATCATTTTTTCTTGCGGACGCGCCGCGTCCTCCTGGCAGCCGCTTCCCGCAGAGGGTCCTCGAGCCGATCGAAGCGCTGCTACCAGTGTCTTCGATAAGGCTCCATCCACCGACATCTCGTCAACCGTCGCGGAACAGGGCGAATCTCCAGATGCATTGCCAGGGCGCGAAAAATGGGAGACAGACACCTTGGCCGTCTGGTAAACCAGCGGGCATGGATGTCATCGAGCAAAGACGCCGCGATCTCGGGGGCTTCGAAGTCGGGCGCGTGCTGCCGTTCACACGCCGGCACATGGTCGGACCCTTCATCTTCTTCGATCACATCGGCCCGAAGCATTTTTCGCCAGGCTTCCCGCGCACCGTGGACGTACGCCCTCACCCGCACATCGGCCTTGCCACGGTCACCTATCTGTTCGCCGGCGAAATCATGCATCGCGACAGCGTGGGCGAGGTACAGGCAATCCAGCCAGAGGAAGTGAACTGGATGATCGCCGGACGTGGCATCACGCATTCGGAACGTTTCGAAAAGGCGCGCGCCGAGGGCGGCGCGCTCCATGGCATCCAGGCCTGGTTGGCGCTGCCCACTGAACACGAAGAGACCGACCCCTCGTTTGCGCACTACGGCGCGGACGCGTTGCCGGTGCACGACGACGGCGGCTTGCGGACACGATTGTTAGCCGGCAAGGCCTTCGGGCTCGAGGCGCCCGTGAAGACTCATTCACCTTTGTTCTATGCGCACCTGGAAGTGGCCAGCGGCACGCGCACAGCTTTGCCGTCTGAATATTCCGAACGCGCGTTTTACGTCGCTACCGGTGAAGTCGAAGCGGGCGGCCAGACTGTCGGCGCAGGCTCCATGCTGGTATTCGACCCGGGCGAAGACACGACCATCAACGCGACCGCTCGCTCCACGCTTCTGGCGCTCGGCGGCGAGCCGGTGGGCGAACGCTTCATCGAATGGAATTTCGTGTCGTCGTCCAGGGAGCGCATCGAGCAGGCCAAGGCCGACTGGCGCGCGGGCCGCATGAAACTCCCCGACTTCGACAACCAGGAGTTCATTCCGCTCGCATGAAGACCCGCGCCATTCGACTTCTCTTCGTTTGTGCGGCGCTCAGCGCCTGCGCCTATACACCGCCGACCCTCACGAGTCTGCTCGACCTCCGGCATGCGCCCTACACGCCCGATAGCGGTTCAATCGCGATCCGCTGTGGCACGCTGATCGACGGGCTCGCGGAGCTCCCCAGAAAAAATGTGCTGGTGGTCATTCGTGACGGACGAATAAAGACCGTGAAGGCGGACGCGAGCGCCAACGACGCCGTCGCCACGCACTTTCCCATCCTCGATCTGACCGGCTCCACCTGCCTGCCCGGCCTCATCGACATGCACGGGCACGTGACCGACCGGCCCGAAGACACCGCGGACCTCACGGTGTATTTCTCGCGTCCGGCCGAAGAGACGCTTCGCCAGGGAAAGGAGAACGCCACCGCCACCTTGTTAGCCGGATTCACCAGCGTACGCAATGTGGGCACCTACGTGCTCGGCGCCGATACCGAGCTGCGCGACACCATCAACGCCGGCAAGTCGTTGGGACCGCGCCTCCAGGTCAGCGGCCCCTACCTCACCATCCCCCAGGGCGGCGGCGACCTCTACGTCCCCGGCTTCAAGGAACCCGCCGATAACGCGCGTTTTCACACCGGCGTCGCGCGCGGGCCAGAACAATTCCGCGAGCGCGCGCAATTCCTGCTCAACAGCGGTTCCGACCTGCTCAAGGTGATCGCCTCCGGCGCCGTGCTGGCATTTGGCGGCGTGCCCGGCGCGCCGGAGATGACCCAGGACGAAATTGCGGCAGTGGTCGAAGTGGCGCACGGCGCGGGCAAGAAAGTGGCCGCGCATGCACACGGTGCCGCATCGATACTCATGGCGATCGCTGCCGGCGTCGACACCGTCGAACACGCGTCGTATCTCGACGACGCCGGCATCGCCGCCGCGCTCAAGCGCGGCAATGTCGCGCTATCCATGGACGTGTACAACGGCGACTACATCGACACCGAGGGCCGCAAGGCAAAGTGGCCCGAGGAATTCCTGCGCAAGAACACCGAGACCACCGAGATCCAGCGCGTTGCGTTCAGCAACGCCGTGAAGGCCGGCGTACCCATCGTATTCGGCACCGACTCCGGCGTGTACCCGCACGGGCTCAATGCGCGGCAATTTCCCATCATGGTGGCGCGCGGCATGACGCCGATGCAGGCCATCAAGGCGGCGACCTCGGTGGCTGCTCACTACATGGGATGGGACGACGACGCAGGCGCCATCGCCCAGGGACGATTCGGCGACCTGATCGCGGTGAAGGGCGATCCGCTCGCCAACATCGAACTACTTCAGCATGTCAACGTAGTGGTCAAGGGCGGACTGCTGTTCAAGAACGCCCACTAGTCAGCGATTCCCGGGCGGCGCCAAACTCCACGACACGCCGACGCTGACCACCGGCACGACTTCGCCGTCCACGTCGTAGCGGCTGAACCCCGCATTGATGTCCCACTGGGGAGTGAGCCGCATCGCCAGTCCCGCGCCGAGCACCAGGCCTGAACCAGAGTCGGTGAATCGCGCGAACTCTTCACCTTGCGAATTGAAGGCGTGGTAGGTAGAGCTCCACGCCATCACTCCCGCTCGTCCGGTGAGCGCGAGGCGCGATCCGAACGGCAGGCGCGCGACCAGCGCGGCCTCGGGGCCGTCGGCGGAATGGGGATGGATGCGCGTCACATCCATCAGCAATTGATCGACATCGATGATGTTGCCGCTCAAACGGCTCTCCACCTCGCCGAGATTGGTATAGCCCAGCTGCAGGCCCAGGTAGCGCGAAAAGTGGTAGCCGCCAAACAACTTCCAGGCCGGGCGCGAACCGTGCTCGAAGTCGACGGTCACGTCATGGCCGAGCGCCGCCAGCCGCCCGTTCATGTCGCGCTCGCTGGTTCCCGCGCTCGCCGTGCCCCATTGCCCGCCGACATACCAGCCGGAATTTTCACCGGCCGACACCAGGGCGGGCAGCACGCAGGCGGCCAGCACCGCTAACCTCCGGCGTGGCGTCAGTCGCAACGCCAGCATCGTGAGGCCGAATATCAGGAACAACGGATCGATGGCGCCGCCACCCTTGCCCCGGCCGCTGGCCGCGACCGTGACCTCGTTCATCGCCGCAACTCCCCCGAGGCTGGCGATGTGGCCGTTGCTGCCATGGTCGGCGTCGTTGGGCCCCCCATCGCTGATCGTGAGCCGGACGCAACTGTTGCCCGCGACGAGGCCGGGTTGATACGCCGCGCTCGCCGGAGGCGGGCAAGTGCCGCCGACACTGGGTGCCGAAGCCAGCGAATCGTTGGCACCCGCCACGAAGCTGCTCCAGGTGCGCGCCACCGGATCGTAGACGCGATACACCGCATGGGCACCGATGGGCGCGGTCTGCGCGATCACCAGGCTCGTGCTCTGCCCTACCTGCGGCAGCGACCGTATCTCGAAGTCGAACATTCCGCCCGAATTGACGACGCCATCCGCCGCCAAACTACTCACGGTCGCCGCGGTCAGCCCGGCTTGCGGTAGCGCTTGCTCGCGCGCGCTCGAACCCAGCGCCAGTTGGACGCCCGGCGCCGCTTCGAGCAGTCCGTGCTCGAGATCCTGCGCCTGACCCGGCAGGACGTTGCGCGTCGGCGGCGAATACATTGGATTTGCGGGCAGCGCGCTCTCCGCCCAGCCCACCGAGCCCACGGGCAGTACCGGCGCGATCGCTGTCAGCACGAGGTCGAATCCCAGCGTGGTGGTGGCTGCAGGCGAGCCGTTGTCGCGCACCGCGACGGTGAAGTGGTGCACGCCGACCGGCAGGCTCATGGGATCGAGTACCAGCGTGCCGTTGACGATGGTGAACACCGCGCCCGCCGGCGTGGTCCACGTGACGGTATGTATGTCCGCGGAGTTCGGATCGAGGATTTCAACGCGGAGCGTGACCGGTAGATTGGCCCCGTGCGCGAACGCCGGGCGCGATTGACCTTCCTGGGTTGCAGTCACGTTCACGGTGGCGGGCACGTTGGCGGTGATCAGCGCGATCGACAGCGCGCGGCGCGCGCCGCGATTGTTGACCGAGTCATCCAGAGCCACATCCACGCGCTGCGGCGGGGCACCGGCGGCCGGGCTCGCGGTGATCGCCAGATAGACGTCCTTGTCGATTTCGCCGTCCACGAGCTGCACGCTGCCGCTCACCAGGTCGTGATCCTGCAGGAAGCCGCTGACGGCATAGCTGATGTCGAAGGGATAGACCGGCGCCAGGCCATTGAGCGCGATGCGGAACGAGCCCGAGTTTCCAGCGACGTAGCCCAGCGAGATGTCGGGCCCGACGGAGACAATCGGCCACACGCGCAGAATCTGTTGCACCGTCGCCTCGACGCCGCGCGAATCCACCGTATGCCAGGTCAGCGTGTAGGCGCCCGGCGCGAACTCCGTCTTGCCGCCGACCAGGGTCACGCCGAGTGGCGTGCCCGCAAGATCGACCGCGGTGGGGTTCGAGTCTGCCGGTAGCTGAGTAGTGAGGCCGGTGGATTGCAGATCGATCGTGGCCGGCATCGCCGGCGTGAACACCGGCAGTGTCAGACCAAAGGTGGCGGCCACCGAGCAGGCGCTTTGGACGACGCCCGTCGTGTACGTGTTGCCGATGAGCGTGCCGCCGCAGCCGGTCACTGCGGCGATGGAGTAGCCAGCGGCTGGCGTCAGCGTGAAACTGGTCGTTGCACCGTGATCCACGACGGCGCTTGCCGGCGAAATGCTTCCGTGGGCGCCGGCACTCGCGGATACGGTGTAGCTGTCGAACGAGAACGTGGCGCTCACCGCGCACCCGGCGGTAACAACGCCCGTGTCATAGATGCTGCCGGTGAGTGTTCCGGCGCAACCTGAAACCGAAGCAATGCTGTGGCCAGCCTCGGGAGTAACGACAAAGCTCGTGGTTGAACCGTAGTTGACTTGAGTGCTGGCAGGCGCGATGCCACCGCCCGCGCCTGCATTTGCAGATACCGTGTAGCTGTTCAATGCGAAGGTCGCGGCGACGGAACAGGCGCCACCGATCGTTCCCGTTGTGTAGACGTTCCCGGCGAGTGCACCCGCGCAGCCGGTGGCGCCGGTGATGCTGAAGCCGATATCCGCCGTCACGGTGAAGCTGGTCATGCTGCCGTGCGCGACGCTCGCGCTCGCCGGCGTTATCGCGCCACCGGTGCCCGCGGCCGCGCTCACCGTGTAGCTGTTGAGCGCGAAAGTGGCGCCGACCGTGCAGTCGCCAGAGATCGCCGCCGTCGTGTAGGTGCTGCCGGCGAGCGAGCCGCCGCAACCGGTGCCGCCGGAGATGCTGTAGCCGGCGTCCGGCGTGACAGTGAAACTGGTGGTGTTCCCGGAAATCACGGTCTGGCTGCCCGGTGCCATGCTGCCCCCCGCTCCCGCGGATGCCGTGACCAGGTAGCTAGAGGGCGGAGAACTGCCCGACACCGCCATGGTGCGCGTGGTAATGACGGGTGCAAGTATCGGAATGCTGAAGCTGTCATCGGCCTGCGGGGTCGCGGTCGGCGTAAACCGCACGGTGACTGCGCAGGTACCAGCCGCCGCCACTGTGGTATTCGAACACGTGTCGGCAACGATCGAGTACGGTGCCGCGAGCGGATTGGCGGCGCCGACCGCACCGACCTGCACTGCGGCGGCTGCGGCCCCGTTGGTCAAGGTGATCGAAAGGTCGGAGCTGTTGCCGAGGCTGACGGATCCAAAGGCGAGCGGCGCTGGAGCGATGACATAGTCGGCCTGCAGAACGGTCAGTCGCGTCGCGCCAACGGCCGTGTTGGTGGTGGCGACGGCGGAAAGCGTGACGTCCTGGGTCGCGCCCGGCGAGGCGCCCGGCGGAACCACGATGTCGACGAGTACATCGACGACGGCGAGAGTATCGACGAGCACGGAGCTCGCGCCTTGAAGCGTGGCGGTCCAACCGTCGGGAGTGGCGACGGCGCTCAGCGCAATCGTCAGCGGGCCCGCGGAGAGATTCTGCACGCGGAATGTGCGCGTGACCGTCGTGCCGGAGGCCACATAGTCATTCGCAGGCGAGAGTACCTGCACGGCACCGGGTGGCGACCATACTTCGTACGAGTCGATGCTCCAGGTCTGCCCCGGAGTCAGCGAGACCCGGTTCCACTGCAGGTAGTAACCGGCATCGATGAACGCAGAGTCTGCCGAGTTCGGCAATTGCGCGATCGATTTCGCGTAGTCGTTGCCGGAGCTCCAGTACCCGCCGAAATAAGCGGTTGAAGGCGTGGCCGGGTTCGCATAGAAACCCATGAAGCCGGAGTTGGTGAAAGCCGCGTTGGTCACGTAGACCATCTTGTTAGTCGAGTCGTACCAGCTGCGCGCCGCGTCGTCGCCGCCGAAAAATGTATCGCCACCGTGGAAGAAGCGCACGTCGGTGAAGGTGCTGCTGCCGTTGTTGGTGAGAGTGAAACTCTTGCGCAGCGTGCGATCGCCGTTCACATAGCGATACACCTGTGCCATCTGCACGCCGGTGGCGCCGAGATTCGTGATATTGGTGACCACCCAGGGATCGGCGGCGGTGCCGGTACCGGTTCTCGTGTTCGAAACGGCAGTCACTCCCGCGGGGCCCTGGTAGCCGGTGGTGTACCTGAATGTCGTGTTGGTTCCGTTCAGCCAGACGACCGAGCCCCAGTCGTACTGGGCGTAGTACTGGCGCGTACGACCGTTGGGCTGCAGCACGAAGACCGCGGGCCGACCGCCGTCCTGCATGCAGAATTCGAGCGGCGCAGGCGCGTTGGCGTTGACGCACTCGGTAGCCGCGCGCGCGACGCCGGGCGCGAAGGCGCTGAGCAGCAGCGTGACCAGCGCCACCCCGAAACGACCTTGGAAACCGTACATGCGCAGCCATCCGCAACGCGGCTGATGCCGCAGTGGCGGTCATTAACGGGGCCTTTGGCTCTAGTTAGATATAGGCCGCGCGTAGGACACGTCAGGACTGCGACGCGCGAGCATGCCGCGTGCAGGGTAAGCCTTAGCGCTTAGCGGAAGTAGCGCGCGTATTTGGCCGGCATCGCCGCGATCGGCCGGATCTCGAGGTCGCGGTAGAACACCTCGGCGGCCTCGCTCTGGATCTGCAGCTTGCCGCCGGTCATCGACACGAATTTCTCGCCATCCTTGTACCGCGCGTTCTTCAACGCCATGACCACCTTGCCATTGGCGATGTGCACGCAGCGGTCCTGAAAGCAAACGAGCTCGATC
>JBDTSV010000111.1:0-79139 GCA_039930985.1 Pseudomonadota bacterium | reverse complement strand
GCTTATAGACGGTTTCATAGCCGGCAGCCGTGGCGAAGCGGAAATCCGCCGAGATATCGACGAACCGCGGCTTCGTGCCCGCGGCTTCCGCGGCCTTGAGCAGCGTGTCGATCAGTGCGGCAGCGGCACCGTGCGGCGCGGCGCAGAACACCGCCGATGTGGGCAGCCTGGCGATCAGTGCGGAAATCTCCGCCTGCGATTTGAAGGCGGTGTCACCCAGCGCGCCGGCCAGATGCGGAAAGGACTTGCCGGCGAGCTCACCAGGCGAGCTGTCGGACATCACGCCGGCGAGCGTGAAGGTCGGGTGTCCGATGATCAGACGAAGCAGCTCGCCCGACACATAGCCGGTGCCGCCGAGGACAATGGCTGGAATCTGATTGGCCATGACTATTCGTTGACCGCGCGATCGATCGGGCGCGCCTGCGAGAGGCCGACCGACTCGATGATGGAGTCGCCGAGCGCGGCGCCTGCTGCCAGTGCATTGAACGCCGGTACCTTGAGTTGATCGCGGATGATGGCGACGCCAACTTCATTGTCGGTGGCCGGGCCCGTGACGGCGATCGGTTCGATGTGGAACCGCTTGCGCAGGATGTCGACGCCGCCGTAGGCCGCGACCGGGTCGTTGGCCGACAGCACCACGCCGGTGAGCGCCTTGCGGATGTCTTCCTGCTCGAGGATGGAGTCCACGCCGTAGGTGCCTAACAAGCCATCGCCGAGCTCGAACACGATGACGTCGGGTTTCTTTTCCGCAAGCTCGGTGAGCATGGTGCGCGTGAGCGCCGGCCCCACCTTGCGGGTGGTGGAGACGACGCCGAAGTCGGTAAAGATGAGCGTGTTGCGCGCGCCGGCGTCTTCGAACGCCATGATGTCGCGGCGCAGGGAAACGCCGGTGGCCTTGAATGCATCGACCACGAGGCCTCGATGGCGCATGCGCGAGATGATGGCGGCCGCCGCCGCCGTTTTGCCGGCTTCCATGCAGGTACCCGCGAGCGCGACCACTGGAACACCATTGGTGACCAGCGCCGCGCCGTAGTCGAGCTGACGGTAACCGACGCGCGCGGGCACGCCGATGCGTTCACCGAGATACGGGAAATGCAGCACGCCACCGATTACACGGCAATCGAACGGCTTGCCCTTGTCGGGATTCACCGAATCAACGATTCCGAGGACGCCGCCGATGTTCAGCATCTGGATGATGTCGCCGGGCTTCACGCTCTCGGGCACGTGGCCCGAATAGCCGAACAGCGCCTTGCGATGACCGAGTGCGCCCGCAACGATGTCGCCCTTGCCAACCTTGGCCATGCGGCCGCTGGTGAGCTCGAGCGTGTTGTAGGTCGATTTGTTGGTGAGGATCTCCACGACCACGACCACGCCTTCCTCGGAAGGGATGTTCTCGGTGGAGACGCGAACTTCGTTACCGAGGCCGCAGGCCTGGGTGACTGAGGCGATCTTGTCGACGACTACGGTACGCATTACTTTCCTCCGGCACGCGCATGAAACATGCCCGTGAGCGAAACGATCTTTGAAAATCCGAGCGCGTCCTGCGGCGTCCATTCGCCGTGGGATTCGCCGTACACGCCCTTCGACACCGCCATGAGCGAGTGCTTCGATTCGACGCCTTCGATGAACAAGCTACCCGGCCGGAACAGCACGTGGACCTTGCCCGTGACGCGCTCCTGCGATGACAGCAGCAGCGCTTCGATGTCGCGGCACACCGGATCCAGCAGCTGGCCCTCGTGCACCCAGTCGCCATAGGGTCCGGCAAGCGAATCCTTGATGCGCTGCTGGCGTGGCGTGAGCACGAGCTTTTCCAGCTCGCGATGCGCGGTCAGCAGCGTTTCGGCGGCGGGCGCTTCGAACGCGACGCGGCCCTTGGTGCCGATGATGGTGTCGCCCAGGTGAATGCCGCGGCCGATGCCGTACGGCGCACCCAGCGTTTCCAGCTGTTCGATCACCTCGACCGCCGACATGGTCTTGTCGTCGAGCCCGACCGGGCGGCCCTTCTCAAAATGGAGGGTGTGTTTCGCGGGCGGCCGCGGATTACTGAATGCATCTTTCGACAGCACCCAGGCGTTGTCGGGAATGGTGCCTTCCGAGGTCAGCGTTTCTTTGCCACCAATCGTCACGCCCCACAGCCCGCGATTGATCGAATACGCGGCGCCATACGGCGGCAGCGGCAAGCCGCGAGTGGTCAGATAATCCAGCTCTTCCTGGCGCTTGAACGCCTTGTCACGTACGGGCGCTATCACTTCGAGCTCCGGCGCGAGCGTGCGCATCGCGACTTCGAAGCGCACCTGGTCATTGCCCGCGGCCGTGCAGCCATGCGCGATGGAATTGGTGCCTAACTTCCGGGCCATCAAGGCGATCTGCTGCGCCTGCATGACGCGTTCCGCGCCCACGCACAGTGGATAGAGCTGGCCGCGACGCACGTTGCCCATGATCAAAAAGCGCAGCACCTGTTCGAAGTAATCGGCACGCGCATCGATCTGGTGATGCGCGATGGCGCCATAGGCCTTCGAGCGCTCCGCCAGCGTTTTTGCGCCCGCAGCGTCGATGCCGCCGGTATCGACGGTGACGGTGATGATGGGGCGGCCGTAGTTTTCCGTGAGCCACGGCACCAGGAACGAGGTGTCGAGACCGCCGGAATAAGCCAGAACGATGGGTTTCTCAGAACTCATTTTTATTCAGACTCCGAAAGCATCGCGCAACTGCTCGAGCACCCGCGCCTGGGCGCGCGCGTCGGCGGTCGCGATGAAAATAGTGTCGTCGCCGGACACCGTGCCAGCGACCTCGTGCCACCCAGCCTTGTCGATGGCGGCGGCGACACTGCCGGCCGAACCGATGGTGGTCTTCACGACGGTGATGGACGGCCCCGCGGTGCGCACTTCGCGCACGAACGACGCCACCGCGGAAAACTTGTCCTGGGTGCGTGCGGAGAGCTCCGCCTTGTCGGGTAGCACGTAGCCGTCGCTGGCCTTGAGCACGCCGAGCTCGCGCAGGTCGCGGCTGATCGACGACTGCGTGACCACATGACCCTCGCGTTTCAGCAGGCGCACGAGCTCCTGCTGGCGGCGCACCGGGGAGTGGCGCAGCAGGCGAACGATGGCGGTGCGCCGCGCTTCGCGGTGATGGTCCGTGAGCATGGAACTGAATCCACCCATGAATAAACAGTGCGCATGGTGCATAAAAATGCAGAGACCGTCAATAATTCTTTTGTCCCGCGCGACCGGGGACACATTAAATAGAGCAGGCGGAATTGCCGGGGATTACAGGCCCGGCGGAAGCGGGTTCGCTGCGTCCGCGCCGATCACCGTGGTCCAGGGTCGAACCTTCCATTCCGTAACCAGGCCACCGGTTACATAGGGATCGGCTTTGGCAAAGGCTTCGACCAGATCCCTCGAGGACGTCGAGAAGAGCAGCACACCCCAATCCACTGGATCGGCCAGTGCCCCGCCCAGGATCAGCTCGCCGCGCGCTACAGATTCGCGGGCGTGCTTGACGTGGGCGCCACGAAATTGCGGGCGTCGCTCGAGGATGTCGGAAACGTAGGTATAGAAGAGAAGGAAATGCACGGGCTCGCTCTGAGGATGGCAGGCGTCGAATGATAGTTCACGGCCGGTTGCCCGCGTACCATTGCGCCATGAAAAGTTGGGCCGCAGACGTGGTGCTGATGGCGATTTTTGGCGCAACGCACTCAGCCGCCGCCTCGCCGTTGCGCGACGGTGACATCATTTTCCATACCTCGCGTTCGCCGCAGAGCACCGCTATCCAGCGCGCCACCCATTCGCCTTACAGCCACGTGGGCTTGATCTTTCATCGCGACGGCAGGCCTTACGTGCTCGAGGCCATCGCCACAGTGCGATATACACCGCTCGCCGCCTGGATCGCCCGAGGGGATGGCGGGCACTATGTGGTGAAGCGGCTCAAGCATCCGCTCACCCAGGAGCAAAGCGTCAGGTTGAGAAGCGCCGCGCAGAAGTACGAGAACAAGCCGTATGACCTATATTTCGAATGGTCGGACGCGCGCGTTTACTGTTCTGAGCTCGTCTGGAAGGCATACCACGGTGCGCTCGGCATCGAAATCGGCGCTCGCCAGAAATTGCGCGAGTTCGATCTTGCGGATCCGGCGGTGCAGGCAAAGATGCGCGATCGCTATGGCACGCATGTGCCCCTCGACGAACCGGTGATATCGCCGGGCGCGCAGTTCGAATCGCCGCAGCTCGAGACCGTCGAGTCGCGATGAACTGGCGCGAAACGTCAACCGGCGCGCCGGCGCACAAAAGATTGATTTTCTCGGCGCGTTCGGGCAAATCAGTGACGGCCAATTCCGGCCCGTCGAAGCCCGCGAGCAAATTCAAGTGCGTAGCAAAATAGTTAGCCTCTTTCTCGTATTCATTGCGGCGCTGTCGCTCGCGGTCGTGGTCGCGAACGCCGCCGACAAGCCGAAGAAGGTGAAATACGTACCGCCCGAAGGTTTCGGTGGCCATGCCTGGGGCGAGCTGCGCACCAGCGCGGATTTCGATCGCCTGCCTAAAGAGCCTGTCGGAGTTGGCGCGGCGTGGATGCGCCCCGTTGAAAAAGAGTCGACCTTCACCTGCGTTCCCGTCGGTCCTCAGGGCCCCACGATGAGCGGTGCCGTAGGTGGCTGCGATTTCCAGGCGACGCTTTTGCAGCTGCGCAAGACGTTCGAAGGTGGTGGTTTCTACGTGCTGTCGGAATACACCATCCCCGATCAGGGATTCCGCTACGGCGACGAAAAGGACGGCGTGGTGCTCCATCCGATCGTCTACCAGTTCTGCGCGAACTGGGACGAGACCAAGCGCGAGGTGCCGCGCAAGTTCGACGAGCTCAACAAATTCTGCGGTGTGCGCTTCCTGTTCAAGACCGACACGCGTGAGGAGTTGCGCGGCAAACCAGTCAACTACGTGACCAACTATGACCGCGTGCTCGAAAGACTGCTGGCGAAGTATGGGCAACCTGACAACTTCGTACGGCGCGGCAAGGTGGTCATCGAGACGATGGATGGCGACTCGTCGGATCCTGGCGAGCGCAAATTCAGCATCTGGCGCTGGTGTCCGGCGCGCGATCGCGGCTTGCACACTACGTGCACGGCGAGCGTGGTGTTGTCGCTCGAACCCGCAACGGGCGTGGGCACCGTGTTGTACTCGACGCCGCTGCTATGGGAGTTTGCCTATGCGCGCGAAAACAATGGCTACAAGGGCGACAAGCTCTTCAAGATGCTGCACGCGCGCAAATGATCGTCAGCGGGCGTGTCGGAAGGTGAGGTTGTAGCGAAAGCTGCTGGCGAGCGGATGGGTGCCCGGTTTGATGGGGCGCACCGCGTGGTACACGAGACGTGAGGGGCCGCCCCAGACCAGCACGTCGCCATCAACCAGCGCCACGCTGTTTCCCCTGCCGCCGCGCGTGAGACCGTAAAACGCGAAGCTTGCGGGTAACCCGAGCGAAACCGAGACAATGGGTTGCGCGAGATTCTGTTCATCAGCATCGCGATGCGCCGTGAGTCGCGCGCCCGCGCAATAGCGATTGACCAGGCAGGCGTCGGGCACGAAATCCGCAAAGCCACAGGCTTCGGCGGCGGCCAGTGCCAGGCGCACGAACTCGCGCGGCATCGGCGGCCAGTCTTGGTCGCTGAGCGGGTCGCGCGAACTGTAGCGATAGCCGCTGCGATCGCTGACCCAGCCTAGCGGCCCGCAATTGGTCATGCCCACCGACATCGTCTGGCCGCCGGGCGTCACGAGGTGCCGGAATGGCGCGGCACTCGCGACCTGGTCGATGAGTGGCATGAGCTTCGGCGTCTCGGCAAAGCCCCGTAGCAGGCTGATGCCGGCGCCCAGACGAATCGGTTCGTTGCCGGCGGCGAATTGCAGCTCGAGCGTGTTCATTTTTCGATCGTGAAGACGAGGTCGGCGGCGCGATCCTTGCTGCCAGCTTCGGTCTTTATGGTCCAGCGATCGCTGATCGTGTAACGCATCTTGACCGTGTTGATGGACTCGGTCAGCGATATGCCATAGCTGACGTACAGGCGCGGCGAAAGATATTTGCCGAGCACCAGCGAGGTTTCATTGGAGAGCGTGGATTCCACGCTGATATCTGGGATGCCGAGCTTGGAGCCAAGCTGCGAAGCGAGCAGCGCGGCAGCCTGCCCGGCGACCTCCTGTTGTGCGGCTGGCGAACCGGCCCGCCTCTGGTCCTGTACCGATTGCAGCGAACCGCCGGCCAGCAGCAGCGATACGATCTGGGACTGCGGCACGGAAGGCTCGGAGAAGAACGACAGGCGCGGCTCGCGCAACGAACCGCGCACGTTGACCCCGGCCTTCACGTCGGGAAACACCTTGACCGCGCGGATGTCGACGGCTGGATCGGCTAACAAACCGCCACTGAAGATCAGGCGCCCGCGCTCGATGTCGAGCTTGCGCGCCAGCGCCGTGTATTGGCCGTCTTTCACCTGCAATTCACCGGTGGCGCGGCTGGGTTCGCCGGGAAGCGTCCGTTCGGTGATGCTGCCGGTGATGTGGCCCGAGAGCCCGTAGGTTTCGATGGTGACGTCGTTGCCCAGCGTCATGGTGATTTCGCTGGTGACGAGGAACGGGTCTTTCTCGATCGTTTCGGTTGGCCCGACCAAGCGCTCGTCCGCCGACGGCAGCACGGCATTGGTGAGATCGGCAGGGCGAATGCGCGCCAGCGGAACCTTGACCTCGCCCTTCACGAGAATTTCGCGCCCGGCGATGCGGAAGTCGAGATTCGGGGAGGCATCGATGCGTGCTTCCGGAACGTCGACCACCCGCAGATTCTCGCCCTTCACATGAATCTCGCCGTACGGCAGGTTTTCGCGCCATTCGATCTTGCCGGAGCTCGCGAGGGTTCCCGCTCCGGCCTTGGCGGTGGAGCTGAATTCAAGGTTGTTGGTGACGATGCGCGCCTCGGCGTCGACCGCGCGCAGCGCAAGATTTAGCTGGTAGAGGTCGAGCTCCGCGCCGGATAGTTTGATGACGCCGCTGGCGCGCGGCGCGCCCATCGTGCCTTCGAAGCTCATGTTGGCGTCGAAGTGGCCGCTGGCGCGATCGACTTCGGGGAAATACAGCGTCAGGAAGCCGAGTTCGCCGGTGGCCATCTGCAGCTGGCCGCGCATCGGCGAGTCCATGAGGTTGGCCGTGACCCGATCGGCGCGCATCCGCCCGGAAATCAACCCGCGCTGCGCGGCGTCGAGACGCAGTTCGGCGTTCATCGTCCCGGGCTGGGCGTCGAGTGTCATGAAGCCGGTGCCGAAGGTGATGACGTCGGTGCGGCCACTCGCGAGCTTGTGGCGGATCGCCGCATCGGCGAGGTCGAGGCGTGCCTTGCCGACAAACGGGGCGCCGCCGGTCGAACTTGCGCTGGCCGTGGCGTTGACGCTTCCCTGGTACTCGACATTGGGAGTGAAGCCGGCAGTGAGCGTGCTGATCGGCAGGTTGTTAGCGTCGGCGTGCGCGGTCCAGCCGGTCTCGTTCCATTCGCCCTGGCCGCACAACCGCGCGACCTTGCCGTGCAGGCACAGCGCGTCGATCTTGAAGTCTCTGGCGCTGGCGCGGACCTTCACCGGCGTGTCGAGTTGCAGGTTGATGTTGGCGGTGTCATCGATGAACAGATCGCCGATGGTTCCGGCCCACACGCCGTCGGCGAAACCACCCTTGCCCGACATGTGCAGGCTGGTCTTTCCGGCCAGTGCGTCCGCCCTGATGACGTGCGCTGCGGTTGTACCGTCGAGCGTGGCGTTGAACTGCGTGAGGGAACGCTGATCGACTTTGAGCTGCGAGATGGCGATGTCGGCGTGTGAAGTGCGTTGCCCGCGCCAGTCGAGATCAACGTTCGCGACGAGTTTGTCGACGCTCAGGGTGCCGTTCTTGAGGCCATTGCCCGCGGCCGTGACCTTGATGATCGGCGCTTCCGACGTGCCGCCGATCTTTCCGCTGGCATGCAGCTCACCGCGCGCGCCCTCGGCCAGCAACGCGAGATTGTCGGCGTCCAGACTGAACTGGAGATCGAGCGCGCTCGACGCGCCGATTTTACCGTCGATGGCCACGCTGGTATTGCCGGCGCGAAAGCGCAGCGAATCGAAGGTCCAGTTGTCGCCGTGCAGCGCGACCCGGCCGCTGCCCGTGGCAGTATTGCCGCGCAAATTGCCGCTGAGATTGCTGAACGCGAAATCGAGATCGCCGTCGGCGCCGAACGGCGCGCCGCTTGCCTTCATGGTGAAGTTGAGCGCACCGTTGAAGCCGGGGCGCAGTTCGGCGGGGTTGAATCCCGAGACGCGGCCTGCGAGTTCCCAGCTTTCGGCCGGATTCCAACGCGCTTCACCGGCAAGCACTGCCTGGCCGCCGAACGCGCCAAGGTTGAGATCGTCGATCTGCAGATGATCTTTGTGGAGCGCGCCCCGCATGTCGACGGTCATGGGATCGAGCTTTGGGATGAAAAGGTCGCCGCTCGCGCTGATCTGGTAGGGCCACAGGCCCTCGAGTCGATACTTGCCGGCGGGGCTCGAGAAAATCTGTGGAGTCGCGGCCGTGAAGCGCGCGGCCAGCGGCCAGCGCAGTCCGCGCCAGTCACCGTAGAGCAGTAGTTTGGGCCCGTTTTCGGCGGTCTCGATCGTGCCCTGGCCCTCGGCGTGACTGCCGGTTGCCCGGTGTGTGACTTCGTAGTGCGTTGCGTTCACCACGCGGTCGGCGTAGTTGCCTTCGAACACGATATCGAATGCGCCGCCACCCAGGCCCGGGACCATCAGCGGTCCACGCGCGTGGAATGCATTCATTTCTCCGCCGACATCCAGCTTGCCAGTGATGATGCCGAGCGCGCTGCCGCCGCCGAAGGCCTGCAGGTCGAAATTGTGCACGTCGGCTTTGCCGACCCAGTGGAAGTTGTTGGACAACGCCAGCAACTCGCCGGTCATGTCGGCACGGAACGGTTCCTGCAGTTTGGCGGTCAGCGGTAGTTTGTCGAGCGTGCCAGCGAAGGTCGCATCGGCACGCCAGCCAGGCTGACCTTCGATGATCATGCGCGTGGTCGCCTCACCACTGAGTTTCATGGGGTCGCCGGCGGTCAGCACGCCCAGGGCGCGGCTGCGCAGCACACCATAAATGACGTCCCCTTCGAATATCCGGATGGTCTTGTAGCCGACGATGCCGCTGCCCGTGACCTGGTTGAATTCCACGCGCCGGCCATTCGGCGCGATGATCACCAGGAGCTTGGTGAAGGCGTGCTCGGCGCCGATGCTGAGGAGGCGCGGCAGGAATCTGGGTGGCGTCTGCGGCTTGGGCCGGACGCGTCGCTTGACCTCTATCTGTACCAGCGTGGCCTGTGCGTCGCGAACGGCGATGCGGCCTACCAGCAAAGGCCAGATGTTCACCCGCGCAGAGCCTTGGTAGACCAGCACGTTGGTGAGCTCCTGGCGCACCTCGACGCGCTCGGCACCGAAGCCGCCGGCGATGGTGCCGTGCACGCCTGCGACCTTGAGGGTCATCGACTGGCCGATGCGCTCGGGCAGGCGCGCCACCGCGAAACGCAGCCCCGCTTCGCTGTACAGGATCCACGCCAGGAACAGCAGCACCAGCAGGACTAACAACCCGAAGATCAGGGCCGCGATCTTGAGCCAGCGCTTCATCAGAGTTTTGGCGAGAAGTTGAGGTGCAGGCGCGGGCCAGGTCGCTCGGTGCTGCCCGCGGGGATGGTGAGCGCCTGCGCCACGTCGATGCCCACTGAAACCACGGGCAGCCGGTACCGCACTCCGATACCCACCGAATACATGAGCGGATCCCCGAAGTTGTCGAACGCGTTGCCGGCATCGGAGAAAACCGCGACCGCGAAGTTCTTCGGCAGGTCGCGCACCAGTTCCACCGACGCTGCGAACAGGTGTTTGCCGCCGACCTTTTCGTACTTGGGGCTGCCGTCGTCGTTGAATTGCAGCACGTCGTTTTCATTCCTGACCTGTTCGACGGGTGACAGGTCGTTGACGCCGAAACCGCGCACGCTGCGATCGCCACCGGCGAAGAATCGCTGCGATGGCGCGAGGTCACTGGTGCTGGAAACGGCGGTGGCGCCAATGTCGCCGCGCAACAGCACGTGCCACTTCGGCGCGAAGTCGAATACGCGTTCGGCCTGAACACGGATCTGCAGGAAGTCGGAGTCCGAGCCGAGCGCACTGTGCGAGCCGCGCAGCTCGGTAAACAGCGTGCGGCTGAACAGCGCTTCACCGAGGTAGTTGCGTGGCACCAGCGAAAAGCTGATGCCGGGAATCAGCAGCGTCTGCGTATTCTGCCGGTGCGAGGCGACGAATTCCGATTCGGTATGCAGCAGCTCGACGTAGGTCACGCGTTGCCAAAAATTGCCGAACCACGGGCCGCGTACGTGCGTGAAGCTCGGGATGAAGTTGATCGAACGATCGTCGACGTCGGCGCGCCGCTTGTGTTCACCCGTGAGCTCTAACGTGAATGCTTCGGTGGCCGGGTCGCCGATGGGCACGATGTAACGACCATCGAGCGACTGGGTGAGCGCGGAAGCCTTTACCTCGGTGCGGAAGCGATGGCCGCGCTGATTGATGCGCCGGTCTTCCCACGCCGCTGTGCCGCGAACCTGCGTGTCGGTGCCATAGCCCACGCCGAAGGAGTACCGATTGCGCCGATTCGGTTCGGCCGCAATGCTGATAGGCACGGTGTGCCGTTCGCGATCCCGGTCCTCGGGAAGGACTTCGACGGTGGAGAAATACAGGCTGTCATCGAGCGCGAACTGCGTGCGCAGCAGTTCCGTGGCATCGAACGGTTGGCCGGTCTGGTAGCGCAAAAACCGCCGCACCAGTGGTTCTTCGATCGCGTCCTGCGTGATGATGGTCTCGCCGAACGCGTAACGCTCGCCGGTCTCGAACTCGATGCTGATCTGTGCCAGACGAGCCTGCGGATCGACACGCATCTCGTTGCGCACCATGCGCGCGTCGAGATAGCCATAGGTGGCCGCGGCGCGCAGCAGGCCGCCCTTCAATGCTTCGTAGTTAGCGTGGCTGAGTCGGTCGCCCGTCTGTATGGGCAGGTCGGTGGTGATGTTGGTGAAGATCGACTGGGTGGCGCCCGCGCCGGTGACCTTGACGTCCACCTTGTCGACGATCACCGGATCGCCGGGAGTGATGTTGATGGAGACGCGGTAGTTCTGATCGCCGCCATTGCCTTCGCGTTTCACTTCCGAGGTGACAGTGGGTTCGTAGAAGCCGAAAGGCCGCATCGCGTTGCGCACTTCGCGCTCGCTGCGCTCCTGCAGGCGCTCGACGAACTCGGGCGAGAGGTCGTCGGAATTCTTGTAGCGCTCGAACGATAGATAGGCGAGAACATTGTTGCGGATGTCTTCGCCGACCCCGCGAACTTCGACCTGCACGCCGGCGTGCGCCGGTGTCACGAGCTGCGCAATGGCAAGCGCGAGCATCGTGACAACAGAAAGGCGCGGGCAAAGTTTGATCTGCAAGGTCGGCATGACACCGCTGTGGGGCGGGAAGGCTGAAGATTCTAATGAGAGTCACGCTGGTGCGCGCGGGTTCCGCGCCGGCGCGGATGCCGTCAATGCCCGGCGGAATCGTTCAGCACGTGTTCAGACTGTCCCGACCGAGCGCCATCGGGATCGAAGCGGTATTCGGTCATCTGGAGCGCGCCATCTGTCGCGATTGTGAGGACTGTCGAGCAGCGCGTGCCGAAGCGCGGATCCAGCACGAAGGGCGCGGATAGCTTGCGCGCCCACTCGGGCGACAGATCGCCGGGCGGCACGCTGGCCGGTGGAGCCGGCGTGCGGTCGGACAACATCGCGAGCAGGCCGGCTCGCAGCTGTTCCCGGTCCGACGAACTGGCCTCTTGCAGCAGCGTTGCGAAGCGGGCGCGCACGCGAACGAGCTTGGGCCAGGGAGTGTCCAGGAATTCATTCGAAAGACCGTAGATTCCCGGCGGCAACAGCCGCGCGAACTGGTCGGCGCGATTGGACGCGTACCAGAGCGACTCGCGGTCCGCGAGCAGCAGGTTGAAGCCGGCATAGCCCGGCGCATCGATCTCGAGCGCCTGCAGGTATTCACCCGGCGGGCGGTCTTCGGACAGGAAAGCCGGGATGAGGCCGCCGCGCGAAGGGGCGCTGCGACGCCGGCGCCCGAACTCGCGAAAATTGGTGACGATGCCGAAGCGGCGCTGCCCATCGACCGCGAACCAGGCGCCATTGGCCTGCAGATCGCGTCCGCCCACGACGCCGTCCAGATCCGCCCAGCGGGCGAGTGGTGCCGATTCCCGCGCATGGAACTCATCGCGATTGGCGGCGACCACCAGGCGGTATCGCGGGTGGCAGCGCCACGCCAGCACTAACAAACACATGCGCGGCTACCAGCGGCGCGGCGGATCTTGGGCAGCGCCGAACCAGCCGTCGATGAGGAGTGCCGAGATTGCGCCGGCCGGTGGCAGTGCCGGATGACCCGCGGCAATGTCGGCGCGCGTGAACCAGCGCGCGTCTTCGAGCTCGCCGTCACGCAGCGTGATGTCCTGGGTGCGCGCGACGGCGCGAAAACCCAGCATCAAAGACGACGGGAATGGCCAGGGTTGTGAGGCGACGTACTCCACGTCGCCAACCAGCACGCCGGTTTCCTCGTCGACCTCACGGATGACGGCATCTTCGAGGCTCTCGCCCGGCTCGACGAAACCGGCAATGGTGGAATAGCGCGCCTCGGGCCACGACGCCTGACGGCCTAACAAGGCGCGCTCGCCGGTGACGTCGGTCACCAGCACGATGATCGCCGGGTCGAGGCGCGGGAAGGTCTCGGTGGCGCAGGCGGTGCGACTGCAACGCAGGACGTGGCCGGCGCGGGCGGGCGTGTTCGGCGCACCGCAGACACCGCAATGGCGGTGCCGCGATTTCCACAGGCCGAGTGCCCGGGCGTATGCCAGCAGCGAGGCGGAATCGGGCGGCAGCATGGGTGCAAGCGGCCGCAGTTCGCGCAGCTCCGCATCCTCGGGCAACGCCGCGCGGGCCGCGACCGGATCGCGCAACTCGATGAGCACGCACCGCGCGCCGCGGAACCAGCCCAGCAAGGTGAGGTCATCGTCGTGCGCACCGGTGACCAGCGCGTGGCTGCCCGGGAGCCACGCGATTTCGACCGACGCGCCGCTGGTCACGAGCTGCGTGGCGCCGGACCCGAGCAGATAACGCGTGGCCGGATCACCACGGGCGGCCTCGACCCACGCCGGATCTTCGCGCAGCTCGGCGCGGCGCTCGAGAAACGGGCCGGCAAATAACGTGGGGCGAATGCTCACGCGGACAAATCTACCGCACCCGGGTGTACGCGTCGCTCGGCTCCTACGCGGGCCCGCCGCCTTCCGCGTCCGTCTCGGAGCCGCGCGGCCGTTTCGTGCCGCCGCACTCGTTGCACACCGGGGCGCGCAAAGCCAGGCGATCCGTCACGACCACGCTACTGCAATCACGGCAATGGGCCAGCCGCAGCTCGTCCCCGGCGAGCAGCGCGGCTAGCAGGAATACGGCGTGCTCGAAGGAGATCTGCGATTCGCCCATCAACGCGCAATAGACCTCGAAGGCCTCACACAGCAGCGCGCCGCGCGCCACATTGGGGGCGGCCTGCGCCGTCCGGTCCGGGGATCCTCTCTCCACGGCGATCGTTTGCGGCGTGATGAGCCCGAACAGGCTGCTGACACTCGCGAACACCGCCGCTTCGCGCCGCATGCGTATCGAGCGAGTGAAGAACGCCGCCTGGCGCGGTGATTTGCCGCGATGCCGCGTGACCGTTGCGCCTCCCGCTTCGTGTAGGTAGGTGCGGTAGAGCTTGCGGATGCGGTCGTCCGTGAGCCCGGTCCATGCACGGATTGTGTGCGTGCGCGCCTCGTGGTGGATGAAACGGAGCGCGAGATCGAGCCGCAGTCGGTCGCGGCTGTAACGGTCGTCTGAGATACGCATATACGTCCCTGTGGTTAGCTAGTTTCATGGTGTGTGCAATTTGGGAAAAATTTGGCGATTATCCCTTTGACAAACCCAAAATGCGGGCATAATGACCGCTAGCTTGGGGCTAACCTCTCCAAAAACTCCCCTAGCTAGGGAGATTTTATGGCTACCAATTGGTCGCTTCGCCGGTACGTCTGGATTCGACTGCGAGAAGCGCTTGTGGTCACGCGAGACGTTTTCTGGGAGCAATACGGCAAGGCGTGGTTACTTCTGTATTTCAGCCTTGGAGGTCTTGCTATCTATAAGTACTTGGACGACGCAACGTCTATCAGGGCTGAGATCAAGACATGGGGAATCCCCTTGATCACCGGCGTGATCCTTATTGCGGTTCTGTTTGGGGCTGTGTACTGGTTCTCGGCCTATCGAATCTGGCGGCTTGATCAACAGAAACTGTCGCAACAAGCCAAAGAGATTGGTGACCTCACAGAACACCGGCTTGAGTGTTTCGACGTGTCAGCGCACATCTCTGAACACAAAGTCAGAGACGTGCTCAATCCGACTTACCACCCAGCCAAGTACGTAAAGGTTGGGGTCCGGTCTAAAGGGTCTCGGGTCCGTGGGTGTAAGGCCTTTCTCACCTCGGCAACTCAGATTCTCGAGTTCGGATCTCTGGACGTGTCCAACTTCGATGCCTTAGCGCTGCAGTGGTCTCTCAGGGAAGAGCGTGAGATCGATATTCCAGACAACTTCGATGTGTTTTTTGACGTACTTCGTTGCGACGGGATGGAGAGCAAGCTGAAGTTTTGCGAAGGAGTTATCTCTCCAATTCGGATGCGTGCTTTCTTCAATCCGTCTCCCGCCAAGTTCAAGTTGGTGGTCAAGGTGATCTCAGATGACGCCCCTACCTTGATCCAGGATGTCTATGTAGATTGGGGCGGAACCGTTGAAACACTTACGGCAAGCCGGAAGCTATGACGAAGCCAAAGAAAAAGGTAAAGAAGCGGACCTCAAACACCAAGTTCGGACGCCAGAAGGCCGTGCCGTTTAAAGACGTGGTTGAGCGGTTGCTACAGACGCCGCCGGATAAGAAGCGCTGACCGTGAAATATATTTGCGACCCACTACATCTAGCGGTGTCACTCAGCCCTATATAGGAGTCGCCAAATCCCATCATTTGATCTCCACAAGATGTTGTGGAGAGCGGGCAATAAAAGGCCCGATATCTGGTGTTTTGGCGCTTGATAACCGTTGCCGCGTCTGTACACTCGGCCGCAGCTGACAAGAAGAAAAAACCCGGCTCAAGGCCGGGTTTTCTTCATCGAAGCTTTGAGCAGGTGGCGGAGTGGTTAACGCGCCGGTCTCGTAAACCGGTTTCTCGGGCCAGAAATGGATGCAACCGGGATAATCATCAGTTCGAATCTGATCCTGCTCTTTTTTAACAGGTCTCAAACTACCCGCTAGCGTTCTGCTAACCGGGTCGCGAAATCTACATTAACTCTACTAATCCCGTATAGGACTGGATCACGCTTGCCTATACGAATGGGCGTTATCCTATTTGTGTCTCAACTAAGACGCAAGTGGGCCGTTAATCGGCCCAAGTGGGCTAAATGGCTAAGAACACGATCAAGTCTGTCTCCATACGAATCGCCACAACGCCTGGTGTTTGGGCGCTGCTTGAGAAACTTACTCAAACTCATCGCTTCGGAAAGAACGAAGCAGAAACAGCAGAGCGAATTTTGCAGCAGGCGGTTTTTGCTTTAAGTGACGAAAAACTTAGAGGCATGCAGGCTGCTCTAGTCGATTTAGACCTTTCCGCCGGTGAGTCTGAAGTCGAGAAGGGAAAAGAGAGCTAAAGAAAGCTAAGGAAAGAACAGCCTGTTGCAAGTGGTGCAGGGATTTAGGGCGTTTCTAGCGTCTGATTCATTATCTTCATAGTGCGTTTGGAACGAACCGCACAAATAGTCGGTGAAATGCAGCGGCTTCTCGAAAGTGCTTTCCCGCGGGTCAGCTGTCAGGACTGTGTTTACGTTGTGATCAAACCATAGGCTGGTCTGCATATAGTCATGAAGGCTGTTCCCTGTCTCAACTCGAATTGATCTGTTATCTGGGACAAAAAGCACTTTGTCATAGGTCTTCATGAACGGCATCAGCATCAGCGATGCCATGTAGTTGTACAGTTTGTTGGGGTCCTTCCGGATGTGCGGCTGCACTTTTTGTTTAAATACGCTGATGCAGGCGAACCGTATTCCGCGATGAGTCGCGCGAAGTTTTGCGGCCCTAGTTGCGAAGTCAACGCGGCTGGCTGGACGAAGATCTACCCATTTCTTTTCCGTGCCGGCGTTGATGCCTCTGGCTGAATAGAAATCAGTAATGAAACGGTTTAAGTATTTGTCTGAGTCGCCATCGCAAATGGCGGCAGCTAAAGTTATGTGACGACTGGATCCGCCATTCCTATACGGCGCATCAAACTTGAAACCAAGATCGCCGCTCTCATCGAGATAGATAGTGCATTCGCCGGGCATCGGCAGAGTCTAACTAACAACACAAAGAAAAATCCCCGCATGAGCGGGGATTGAGTCTGCTGACCCTCGGGCCGGCCTGCTTACATCAGGCTTACGATACTTTTGACGGCGTCGCGGTGATCGAGGACTTACCAGCGGACGAGATATTGAGGCCAACTCTCCAAAACTCAAAGCAGTATATGCACTTTGAATACAGGCACTTAACAGCCAAAGAGCACCTGGGCCGCTAGAATGCCGCCCGCCATACGTGATCGGCTGCACATTCCGACAACAAATGTGAGATGGCATAACCCTTACTACTCAAGCAGCTCCAGCTGCTTCCACTCCTCACTTCTTCTTGTTGCTTTGGGTTTGAGGAGCTTCGCTACCAGCTATTTGTACGTCAGGCGCTTACCTTCGATTCCAGCCAGCGCGTTATTCATGCGCTGCTTGTCCGAAATCTCGAGCGCGACGCGGTTGTTGTAGCGGAAGTCGAACTCCGCCAAGTAGCGCTTCAAGTGCTGTTCGCCGCAATGCTGGTACGTGCCAATCATGCCGCGCTTGAACACGCTGAAAACACCTTCAATCGTGTTCGTGTGGGCTTCGCCACGCTTCCACTCCCACTTGGAGTGGTTCACCGACTCATGCTTGGCGAACTGCTTGCCAAGCTTGCGGTACATCTTCGCTTGGTCCGTGTAGAGCGTGGCTTCCGGGGCCACAGAGTCCCGAAGTGTTGCGCCGATCTGCGCGAAGTTCGTGACATGGCGGGACTTCACGCGGCCATTGCGTTCAACCAGGGCGAACACCTGATTCTTGTGACCAGCGCCCGAACGCTTCGTCGCGCCCTTCTTGGTGCCAATGTACGTCTCGTCAGCTTCGACTGATCCGCCGCCCGAACCCATCAAGCCGCCGGTGCTATCCGCCATCGCAAAGCGAATGCGATGCGCCAGGAACCACGCGGTCTTATAGGTAAGGCCCAAGGTGCGGCTCAACTGGTGAGCGCTCATGCCCTTCTTGGACGAGCACAGGAGGTAAGCGGCCATGAGCCACTTGCTGAGTGGGATCTTGGAGCGCTCGAACACGGTGCCCACAGTCACGCTGTACTGCTTGCGGCAGTCGCCACACTTCAAAAGACCCTTGCGATGCGCCTCACCTTCTAAGCGGTATTCGTTATCGCTCTTGCAGTGGGGGCAGATCGGGCCGTTCGGCCAGCGCACGCTTTCCAGATACGCCCGGGCGGCGTCGTCATCGTGGAAGTGCTTGGCAGTCATGTTGTTCATGGGAAGCATATTCCCACGTCCAGCTGGGTTTGTCAAAGGGATAATCGCCAAAAATTTCCCAAATATGCAAATGACTTTCAAGGGGGTACGGCGCAAGATATCTCGCGTGTATCGGGAGGAATGCCATGTCCAGTCGAGGAAGTCAGCGAACCCGCGATGACGGGCGCCACTGGTTGCCGTCCCAGGGCGTGGATCCGGCGCCGCTGGCCGAGCTCAACGCGGAATGTCTTGGACATTTGTGCCTGCGCGCCACCGAGTGCGAAAGCATCGCGCTGGCGCCGCCCTTGCTCTCGGAGCTGCGCTCGCATTGGGCCTCCTTGCCAGCGCAGGCCGTGCGCCGGTTGTCCGCCGCGCCGTTCAGCTTGTTCGACGCCGGCCTCTCATCCGCGCCCCGATGGCTAGAGCTGCGCACGCGCGGCGTCAATGATCTCTCGCAGCGCGTCGAGCCGGCATTTTTCGAGAGCTCGCAGGCGCGCTCCATCACGCGGCGCATGCTGGTTTATGGCTGGCACCTGGCGCGCAGCCGTCCACGGGCGGCCTGCCTCGTATTCGGTTCCACTATCGGCGTGGTCGAATCGCTGGCGGCCTGTTCGCTGGCGGCTCTCGAAGCGGCCGCTGATCGAAATGCCGAGGTGTTGCGGCCGCGGTGGTCGAACCAGCTCGGCTTCTGGCGCCAATTGCTGATCGCCGCATCAGCGGGCGCCGACCAGCGTCTTCACGAACTGCTCCTCGGTGGTATTCAGCGCCTTGCCGCCGAAACGCTTGCCGGGCATGCTCCTTGAACAAATCGCGTGAGGCTTTCGGCGACGGAATACGCGCGCGGGCAAGGAAGGCAGGCGGGCTCGGGTCCGCTGACTCAACATAACTCGGGGGGCAAGATGATCATCAAGAAATCAGCCATCGCGGCTCTGGCAGCTGTGGCCGTGTTTTTTTCCCTCGGCGCCGCTGGTGCCTCCCGTCAGGAAGCCGCTGCCGCAAGAGCCGAAGCCAAGTCGGGCAACGGCGCGCGCCTCGGAGCCACGCTCGCGGTCCTGCAGAAGGCGGCCGCGCGTCGGCGTCTCCCGCAGTCCGATGTCACGCGCAACCTGACGCGCAAACTTCCGGCGCTGCGCGCGAGCCAGGGTTACGTATCCGTGAGCGCCTACGGCGATGATCTCGCCGCGCTGCGTACTCAGCTGGTGGCAAAAGGACTCAAGGACGCAGTAGTCCATTCGACTGCCGTGTCGGGCAAGGCGCCAATAGCCGCACTCGGCGACATGGCCGGCACGAATGGGCTCAAATTCCTGCGGCCCACGCTCGCCATGACCCGCAAGCATCCCGTGGTCTCACAGGGCGACCGCTCGCTGCACGCGGATCTCGCGCGCCGGGAAAGCGGCGTGACCGGAAGGGGGGTTCGAGTCGGCGTGCTGTCCGACAGCTACGACTGCGCGCCTGGCGCGTTTGAAGAAGGCGCGCCGTTCACGCGCGCCGCGCAGGACATCGCCAACGACGACCTGCCGCGCGATGTCATCGTGCTCAAAGACCTGGCCACCGCGCCGAGCAGCGACTGCTCGGACGAAGGTCGCGCCATGATGCAGCTCGTGCACGATGTCGCGCCGGGATCGCCGCAGGCGTTCTACACCGCCTTCGAGAGCCAGGAAGACTTTGCCGCGGGCATTCGCGCGCTCGCCGCGGCGGGCTCGAAGGTCATCGTCGATGACATCATCTATTACTCCGAACCGATGTTCGAAGACGGCATCATCGCGCAGGCGGTGGACGACGTGTACGCCGACGGCGTCGCGTACTTCTCATCGGCCGGCAACGACGCGCGTCAGTCCTACGAGTCGCGCTTCAGGCTGTCCAGCGAGGAAGGCGTCTCGGGACGGCGCCATGATTTCGCTTCGGGGCGCGTGGTGGATGGTCTGCAAACTGTCACGGCCTCGGCCTCCAGTGTCACCCTGCTGTCCACTCAGTGGGATCAACCCTCGCTGTCAGCGAACGGCCGGCGCGGTGCGCAGAGCGACGTTGACGTGTGGTTCTACGACATGAACGGCGACATCATCGAAATCTGCACCGACGACCCTGAGCAGGTGATCTGCCAGATTCCTGGCATCGATGCCAACGTCGGCGGCGACGCGGTGGAAACACCGATCATGGTCAATTTCAGCGATGAAGACCTGCAGGTGCAGATCGGCATCGAGCTGTACGAAGGGCCGTCGCCTAACTACATCAAGTACGTATGGTTCGACCTCGATGCCGGCGTCTTCACGGTCGACGAACACGATACGGCCAGCGGAACGGTCTTTGGCCACGCCAACGCGGCCGGGGCGGAGGCCGTGGGCGCCGCCGCGTGGTACCAGACGGCCGCATGGGGCAGCCCGCTGCGTCCGCAGTGCATCCCGGCCTGTCTCAATTACTTTTCCTCCGCCGGTGGCGCGCCGGTGTTTTTCGGGCCCAACGGACGAAGGCTGAGCACGCCTGCGGTGCGCATCAAGCCCGGGGTCACCGGTCCGGATGGCGGCAACACCTCGTTTGCGTTCTTTGACCTCGGATTCGAGGTGCCGGGGACCACTGAGCCCGACGGCTATCCAAATTTCTTCGGTACCTCGGCTTCGGCGCCGCATGTGGCTGCGGTGGCGGCACTTATCCTGGACCAGAGGGCGCGTGACCAGGTCGCCCATAAGCGTTTCATTGGCCCCCGCAACCTGAGCCCCGATTTGATTTATTGGGCCCTGCGACTGACTGCCGACGACATGAAACTACGCAACTTCGGGGGCGACATCGGGCCGCAACGCGTCGATAATGCCAACGGGTTCGACTTCGATACTGGTTTCGGATTCGTAGACGCGCAGCGGGCGCTGCGCGCAACTCGCGGCTTCTAACAAGCCCCAGGTTCCTGGACAAGCTTTGTTGCCGCCGCCATCCGCCTCTCAGGGCGGATGGCGGCGCGCTTGCGTGAATTGGAGTCAGGTCACACATGTTTTCAGCTGCACGCGCAGTAATTTCGATCTGCCTGCTTTCCCTCCCTGCCGCCGTGCTGGCGCAGGCCGGGCCCAGCGAACCGCAGATCATCGCCGCCGCGTCAACGGCGAAGATCAATATCGGCGCCCGTAAGCTTGCCGGACAATTGGTGGCCACGGTACGAGTCGGCGACGACGGGCGCGTGCACGATGTATTGGTTACCGAAAACACCGCCGAAAGCGCCATTGAGCCGCAACTGGTCAAAGTTTTGCAGAGCGCGCGATTCCGCCCCGCCATTGACGCTTCCGGCAAGCTGGTCGAGTCCAGCGTCGAGATGAAGGTTGAGCTTCGTACCTCCACGGGCGCCACGCCAAAACCGGTGGCGGCAAAACCCGACCCTCAGCTCACGGACAAAGAGAAGGTCCGCATTCGCAAGATGAAATGCGCGGACTTCGTTTGGGAATGGAAGCTGTTGCGTGATGAAGCCGACGATGCGGCGGCCACCGAATTCATGCCGCGCATCGCCGTCACCATGTACGCCGCCATGCGCGCCGAAGCGAAGGAATACGTCGACGCGAAGATCTGGAAAGCTGCAGTCAAGGGCCTGAGGGAGTCTGCGAAACGCTGCGGCGACAATCCGCAAGAACCGTTCTGGGAAGGCATTTTCAAGACTGTCATGGATGAAGAGGTTCCGAAGTGAACTCTCCCTCGAATGGCTCATTGATTTAATGCAGGGAAGCCTCAAGCTCACGGCACCATGTACGCACTGTCGATCCGCGGACTCACCAAGACCTACAAGAATGGTGTCCAGGCGCTGAAGGGCGTCGATCTCGATGTGGAGCGGGGCGATTTCTTCGCCTTGTTAGGGCCAAACGGCGCCGGCAAGACCACGCTCATCGGCATACTCACCTCGTTGGTCAACAAGTCGTCGGGGACCGTGAGTGTGTTTGGCCACGATATCGACCGCGAGCTGGAAGCCGCCAAGGCCTGCATCGGTATCGTGCCGCAGGAGCTCAACTTCAACCAGTTTGAAACTCCGCAAACCATCCTCGTGAACCAGGCCGGGTTCTACGGCATCGAACGAGCACTGGCGCGCGAACGCACCGAGAAATATCTGTCGTTGCTGCAACTCTCGGACAAGCGCAACAAGATCGCCCGTGGACTCTCCGGCGGCATGAAGCGCCGTCTGATGATCGCGCGCGCACTGGTGCACGAGCCGCGCCTGCTGATACTCGACGAGCCCACCGCCGGTGTCGACATCGAAATCCGCCGCTCGATGTGGGATTTCCTCCGCGAAATAAACGCGCGCGGTACCACCATCATCCTGACTACCCACTACCTCGAGGAAGCGGAAACCCTGTGCCGCAACATCGCCATCATCAATGGCGGTCTCATCGCCGAGCGCGATCGCATGTCGACCCTGCTGCGCAAGCTGCAGGCCGAAACTTTCGTACTCAACCTGCGCGAGGCGGTCGATTCCGTGCCGCAGGTGCCAGGCTATGAATTCGAGCTCATCGACGACCACACGCTCGAGGTCGAGGTGTCGAAGGAACAGAGCCTCAACGAAGTGTTCGCCAAACTGACCGAGCAGGGCATCGGCGTGCTTTCAATGCGCAACAAGGTCAATCGCCTCGAAGAGCTTTTCATGAAGCTCGTCGAGCGCAAGCCCGGCGCCGGCGCGATCCCGTCATGACCGAAGTTTCGGCCCTGGCGAATTCCGCGGACTCACTGCGCTCGCTGCGCCAGGCGCGCTGGACTGGTCTCAAGACGATCATCATTCGCGAATACGGGCGGATCGTCCGCATCTGGGCCCAGACCATCGTGCCGTCGGCGGTTACCTCGGCCCTGTATTTTGTGATCTTCGGTAGTTTGATCGGGCAGCGTGTCGGCCTCATGGACGGCGTGCCCTACATGCAGTACATCGCGCCCGGTCTCATCATGATGGCCGTCATCACCAACTCCTACGGCAACGTCGTGTCATCGTTCTTCGGCGCGAAGTTCGGCAAGCACGTCGAGGAGATGCTGGTCGCTCCGCTGCCCAACTGGATCATCATCCTCGGGTACGTCGGCGGCGGCCTGTTGCGCGGCTTCCTGGTCGGCGCCGCGGTCACGGTCGTGTCGCTGATCTTCACGAAGCTCACGGTGCATCACGTCGGCGTGGTTCTGGGCGCGGTGGTGCTCACTTCGATGGTGTTTTCTCTCGGCGGTTTCATCAACGCGCAATTCGCCAAGAACTTCGACCAGGTGAACTGGATCCCGACCTTCGTGCTGACCCCGCTCACATATTTCGGTGGCGTGTTCTATTCCATCTCGCTGCTGCCAGAGTGGGCCCGGCACATGTCGTACGCGAATCCCATCCTGCACATGGTGAATGCGTTCCGCTACGGCTTTCTGGGGACCAGCGACGTCAACGTCTATGTCGCCTTCAGCATCATGCTGATATCCGCGGTGGCGCTGTTCTCGGTGGCGCTGTTCTTCATGAACCGCGGCACCGGGATGCGCGAGTAGTTACGGGTTTTCCGCTGCGGCCTCGGCCTTGACTCGTTCATCGACCGCCGTCTGCTGAGCCGCGGCGACATCGCGCCGCACCTTGTCTTCCAGTTCTTTGCCCTGTTTGGCCTGTTCGGCCGCGGTGGCGGCTTCACTCGCCGCGACGGCGGTGGTCTCGGCGAGGCCACAGCCGAGCAGCAACATGGAAGCCGCGGCCAGGAATGCCAGGCGCAGGCTGGAGGCAATTGAAGTGTTCATGGGGTAGCTCCGGATACTGATTCGTTAAATACGCCGTTGCGCAGCAGAAAACTGAGTACCACTTCCCAGTGTGGCGGACAATCATTGTGTCCGCAGCGCGACATGTACAACACGCTGTTGCGCGCGGCCGCCCGGTTCAGCCTGGCGTGCACCGGCGGAATGTTCACATCCTCAGTGCCATGAAGAATGAGTACCGGACCTTGATAGTCGCGCAGCACCGCGACCGTATCGAAGCGATTGAGCACCAGCCAGTCGGGCACGCCGTAGCCGCGAACGATGTCAGCAACGCTCGTGAAAGTGGATTCGAGCACCAGCGCCGCCAATTGCCGGTGCGCTGCCAGTTGTGCGACAGCGCCGCCGCCCAGCGAGCGGCCGTAGCCGACGATTCGCCGCGCATCGAAACGCGGATCGTGTGCGACGAGGTCGTACGCCGCTTCGAACGTTGCGAGGATGCTCCGCTCCGAAGGGATTCCGCTGGAGCGGCCGTAGCCGGGAAACTCGACCAACAACACCGCCACGCCCGCGCCGCGCAATCCATCCATGCGCGCCGTCTCATGATCGATGAGCTCACCATTGCCGTGGCCATAGATCGCAATCGGTGTCGGGGCGCGGGACGTTGTTGGCAGCAGCCAGGCTTCGACGCGAGCGCCGTCGACCTCGAGCCACAGTGCCTCGCCATTGGCCTGATGCAGCGCGTGTGGACGTTGCGCGGCCTCGGATGGACTCGGAAATGCGGCAAAAAACTGCAGCGCCATCAGTGCGGCCACCGCCACGAGCGCGATGCCGGCCAGCGCCATGCAGCCTTTGAACAGCCGCCGCAAAAGCACAGGGCCCGTTCCGCGCGGCGGACCGGGCCCTGCATCCGTCATCTAACTAGACTACTTCTGCTTCCAGGAGCCGTCTTCGCCCTGGTAGTACCAGCCGGGCTTGGCGCCGGTCGCGACCCAGCGCTTCGCAAAGCTCTTCTTGATGTCGGCTTCCCACTCGGGATGATTGCTGGCCTTGGCGATCTCCGAGTACAGCTGGGCGCGATCCGCATTGTCTTCGGATACCAGGCGCTTGACCGTGGCGCGATCGGGCAGGGCGACGGCGTTGAGATCGCGCACGTCGACCAGACCATCGCGCGTGAGGCCGATGGCGCCGCTCGCGAAGAACTTCTCGAGTTCGCCGAAGCGTGCGCCCATGGACTGCTTGATGCGCGTGACGGCGGGCGAGCTCACGTTGAGCGCGGCGTCGGCATCCTGCGCATTGGCAGCCGGGACCACCGCATTCAGCGCGGTGCCGAATGCCACGACCAGGAAGTTAGGCTCGTCGGCCGAATGCGCCGGCACGAAGTTTCCGGTCGGCGGGGCCGAAGTGCCTCCGCTGGTGATGTCCTTGATCATCTGGTCCGCGGCCTTGTCGGCGGCAGCGGCGGGGAAATAGACATTGATGGTGACGCACGCGGCGAACAGCAGACTCGCCAGTGCAATCTTCAGCGGAAATACGCGTCGCATTGATAACTCCTTATTCCAAGCGCAAGCCTGGACGCGGGACATGATCGGGCGCGACCAATGAATGCGCCCTGAACGAGTCTTACGTCAAATGTGCGCGCGATTATTGGCCTGAATGGGCGCCGAGTCCATCAACTCACTTCACGGTGGCGCTGCTGAAGTCCTTCGGGATGGACGACATCAGCTGATTCCAGTTGACGCGGCCCTGGCTGCCGATGATGTCGATGCGTGGCAATCCCGCGCCCTTGACGATGTAGTAGCCCACTCCGGCGGGCTCGATGCCCGACATCTCGCAGACATCACCGATGAGTTTGCAGGTGATGCCCAGCTTGTCGTAGCTGTATTCATCGAAGAAGCGCAGCACGCCGGATTGCAGCGCCTGTACCACGCCGCCGCCGCCACCACCGACGTTCGACAGACTGCTGACTGCCTTGGCGCTGATGCGATGCCGCGATTTGTCACCTTTGGGAGTCGCGAGACGCGCGTCGAAAGCTGTTGGCGACCAGCCGAACAATTCCAGGCCGAGTACGTCGACCTCGAGCTTGCCAGTGATGCTGCCCACTTCGAACGTTTGCGTGAGCAGGCCCAGGTCGAGATCGCGGGCGCGCACGTCGGCGAAGAACTGCGGAAACCGGCCAAGTGGATCCTGCAGGCGGATGTTGCTGCCGATGATGCGGCCGCCGAATACCTGCGACTCGACGTTGCCCTGGAAGGTCAGCAGGTTGTCCTTGAGCGTGACGCCGGGAATGCTCGCAGCCAGCGTTCCCGAAAACTCCGGCCAGCCAAATGCCTTGGCGAGCAGCGGCATGCTGATGGGCTCCACCTTGCCCTTGAACGCCACTTCCATGTTGCTGGCGCCGGGGTTGCTGATCGCGAACGTGTCGATGGCCAGACCGCCATCGAATACCGGTAGTTTGGTGGGGCGGGTCAGCTCGAAATTCGTGCCCAGCAGGAGAAATTCGAGCTGGGCCGCGCCACCGGACAATCCATAGGCGCCGCCCGAAGACCAGGAGAGTTTCGAACCACGGGGATTCGCGCCACCCGCGGGAGCCCAGTTGATGTCGCCATTCATGCGCGACAGAAACAGCCGCCCCTTGTTGTCGTGCAGCTCCAGGTCCTTGGGCGACACGTGCAGCGCCGTGAGGCCGTTGCCGCGTACCGACAGTTCGCCGGTCAAACTACCGCTGCTGCGAAGATCGCTGAGGAGGCTGGTGGTGGCCAGCGTGATCTGCATGTAGGTGCTGTACGCCGCTGGAAACTCGAAGCTGGCGAGCTTGAAGTCGCCATCGATGACCGGAACATCACCGGCGAGATTCACGCTGCCGCCACCGGTGAGCTCGATGAGATCCTTCTGCGTCAAGTGCAGGGATTCCACGGCGAGCCGGTCCCCGCGCTTGGATCCCTGTGCGGAAAGGGCGAGTGCGTTCTTGCCGAAATCGAACAGCACCGGGCCCACGAGCACCTGGCCATGCTTTCCCGCGAGGTCGACATGAAGCGCCGTGTCCTTCGCATGCAGCTGGGCGCGCAGGTGCGCGGTAGCGCTGAGCTTGTCGGTGACGATGGTGCTCGCCTCATTGGTGAGGTCGACGGCGTCGAGCTTCAGCGTGGCATCCACCACGGTGCCGTCACCGCAATCGCTCGCGCCACCTTCAATCGCGGCTTTGCCGTCGCCGGTGACGTCGGCCGGGAGCTGAAACCACGGCGCCGCGAATTTGCGAAGCGCCGCGACGCTCGTCTCACCGGTACTGCCTTTCATGCGCCAGCCCTTGGCATCGAGTTGGCCATCGAACTTCGCGGCGGTGCCCGCCACCTTCAGGCCGTTACCACTGAAGGTGGTGATGCCCGTGTCGGTGCGCATTTCGGCGGCGACCCGCATGTCGATGGAACCCGTCGGGCCACCGCGACCAGTGAGTTGCCCGGCAGCGCAGCCAAAGTGCGGCTCTGCGATCACCGGTGCTTCGCAGACGAGCGTGATGCCGCTCAACTTGCCCATCGGCTCGGGAAGCGTGGCACCGAGTGCACTGAGCGTCAGGCGGGTCTGCCGGTCTGAAAGCACGTCCAGGCGTGCGCTCGCACCCACAACCGGAATGCCGGCCAGGGTCATTTCGCGCACCTCGAGCACGATGGCGTCGAGAGCGCGGGAGAGCGGCGCGAAGCCCATAAGCACCAGCGCCGCGCCCAGCAGGCCCGCATGCCGCTTATATAAGAGTCGCCTCATGGGCGTGGATTGTAGCGCCACGGCCAGATCAGCCGCATCGGCGACATCCGATCGAGGTTTGGCGACGGATTCGTGACGCCGGTCGCATGCGACAGAATCCGCTGCCTAACTAACCACCCGGTTCGAGGGTTTGGCCGACATCGCAATAAATCCGCAATATCAGCGTCATCCGGCCGCCTTGTGCGCGCCCCAGACTGCGCAGCCATGGCAAGTCCAGGCTCACTGCAAGGCACATTGCTGGCGCGGTTCGACAATGCCGAATACCGGCTCTGTCGCCGGCTCAATCGGGGCGTTGAGCACACCGGCATTCGCGTGTTCTTCAAGGTCGCCAGCCGCCTTGGTGACGGCGTCATCTGGTACGCGCTCATGCTGGCGCTGCCATTGATCTACGGAGCGCGCGGCCTGAACGTCGCGTTGATCATGCTGGCGAGCGGCGCCGCGGGGCTCGCCGTCTACAAATTCCTCAAGCGCACCTTCGTTCGTGAGCGTCCATTCATTCGCTACACGGGCATCTCGCTCGCCGGGGTGCCGCTCGATCGATACAGCTTTCCGTCCGGGCACACGCTGCACGCGGTGGCCTTCAGCTGGCAGGCATGTGCGGCGTTTCCCGAGCTGGGTTTCGTGGTGATTCCGCTGGCGCTGTCGATTGCCGCCTCGCGCGTGGTGCTGGGATTGCACTATCCCACCGATGTGCTGGTGGGAGCCTTGTTAGGCGCCGCCTCGGGCGCAATCGGCTCCTCATTCATCTGATGTCGTTCTTCTGACCCGGAGCCGCATGCGCGTTCTCTTCGTTTCCGACGTCTATTTCCCGCGCGTCAACGGCGTCTCCACTTCGATCCGCACCTTCCGCTCCGACCTGGCGCAGCTTGGCGTTGCGACCATGCTGGTGACGCCCGCCTATCCGGGTGCCGGCGTGGATGCAGACCCCTCGATAATCCGCGTGCCTTCGGGAGGAGTGCCGCGCGACCCCGAAGACCGCCGCTTTCTCGGCGGACCGTTGAAGCGCGTGCTCGATCGCGAGCTGGCGGCCAAGGTCGACCTCGTGCACATCCACACGCCCTTCATCGCGCACTACGCCGGCGTACGTTTTGCGCGCGAAAACGGTTTGCCGGTGGTTGCCACCTATCACACCTTTTTCGAGGATTACCTGCATCACTACGTGCCCATACTGCCGCGGGGCATAGGCCGCTGGATCGCACGGCGGTTCACGCTCTCGCAGTGCGCTGACGTCGCCGAGCTCATATCACCGAGCGCGCCGATGCGCGACGCGCTGCAGGCCTACGGCGTCACCACGCCCATCGAAGTGTTGCCCACCGGTCTCAGCGCCGAGAGTTTCATTCGCGGCGACGGCGCGCGCTTCCGCCGGCAATTCGATCTGCCGCCCGACCGGCCACTGCTCTTGTACGTTGGGCGCGTGGCATTCGAGAAGAACATCGACTTCCTGCTGCGCATGTTCGTGAAGGTGCTCACGCTTCGCCCCGACGCTCTGTTCGTCGTGGCTGGCGAAGGGCCGGCGCTCCCGCACCTCACGCGTCTCGCGCGCGATCTCGGGATACAGGCTGCCGTGCGGTTCATCGGTTACCTCGATCGCAGCACCGATCTGCCGAACTGCTACGCGGCCGGTGACGCATTCGTGTTTGCCTCGCGCACCGAGACCCAGGGGCTGGTGCTGCTGGAGGCGATGGCGCAGGGCACGCCGGTGGTGTCGACCGCCGAGTTGGGCACGCGCTCCATCCTCACGCCAGAGTGTGGTGCCTTCGTAGTCCCTGAGGAAGAAGAGGCGTTTGCGGCCGCAGTCGTGCAGGCCTTGAAGCTTGCGCCGGACGCACCGCGACGAGCGCAGCTGCGCGCCCACGCCGAATCCTGGGCGTCGCTGGCCATGGCCAGAAAACTGGTGTCGTTTTACGAGAAGGTGCGGGCCAACCGCTCTTCGCTTTCACGTACGGCGTCCGCCGCGGACGCCGTTACGAGTGGAGCGTAGCTCCTGGGAATTGCGTAGCTCCTGAAGGAGTTGCGGCGCGGTGAATTGCACCGCGCCGCTGGGGTTTGGGGTGGCTTGCGCCAAGGCCCCTTCGCTAGTCCCTGTTATTGCTCTTTAGGGCTGCTGGTCGACTGCAACCTGCTCGACGCACTTACCAACATCTTTAGTCGCAGGAAACATCGACGTCTCGAGTATGCGACTCGTCATTTGGCAGCGTCTGCGCGGTGTCGCGGGAAAATCCATCTTCTGTGCGCTGGATCACAGCCGATTTCGAGCGCGTCGCGTCGGTCGAATGTCGACGAGAGCCGTGAATCCTCCTGAAAAAATGTTCGTCCAGCCGATCCGTTGACGCTAAACTTTCCATAAGCCGTTGATGTGTTCGAAGCGGAGGAGAGTTGATGTCTTCCAAGCGAGCCCTTGTCGTGGACGATTCGAAGTCCGCACGCGCGTTCCTGTCGCGCATCCTCGAACGCCACGAAATCACGGTGGATGCGGCCGAATCCGCGGAAGCCGCCATCGACTACCTCACCCGCATGCGCCCCGACGTGATCTTCATGGATCACATGATGCCGGGCATGGACGGCTTCCAGGCCGTGCAATCCATCAAGAACAATCCACGCACCTCGGCCATCCCCATCCTCATGTACACCTCGCAGGAAGGGGATTTGTATCTCGGCCAGGCGCGTGCGCTCGGCGCCGAAGGCGTGCTGCCCAAGCAGATCAAACACGCTGACGTCACCAAGATGCTTTACCAGCTGCAGTTGGTGTCCGATCGTCGAACGCGCGAACAAACCGCTTTCATGGAGCCGAACCAGGCGCCGGACATGGCGCCCGCCAACGAGTCGGCGATCGTGGTCGAACTCCCCGTGGCTGCCAAAAGCAGCGATGCGGAAGCGTCCGCCGCGGCCGACCAGCAATTCGCGCTGCTGTTACCGAAGATGTCGCTCGAGATCCGCGCCGCGCTCGACGTCTCGCTTCAGAAAGAGATAGCCGCGCTGCGCAGTTTCATCGGCAGCGCCTTCGATTCCCATTCCGAACGTCTGCAGGGCGATTTGTCCGCGCTGCTGCCGGCGCGCGACGCACCTGACCTGGACCTGCCCACGGTCATGCCCGAGCGGCGTGCCTGGGGCGCGATCACCGGCTGGTCAACGGCGCTCGTGGCGCTGGCCGGCACTGCGGTCATGTCCTGGCTGTGGTGGAATCAGGGCGGCGAAGTCGCCGCGCTGCGCACTGATCTCAAGGCGGCCTATACCGAACTCGAAATCCTGCGCGCGCTTCCCAAGGTAGTTAGTCCGCCGGCCGCGGTGTTTGAACCAGTCGCGACCGATCCCAACGCGGTCGTTCCCGCACCAGATGCTCTGGATGCGCCGGACGCCGCCGCTGCCGCCAGCCAGGGCGTGGAACTGGTGCCCACCGGTGCGGTCGCCGCGCCGGCAGGTGCACCGGCAACCGTCCGCGCAACCGCGACGCCGCCGGTCTCGGCGGCGCCGGCTGCCCAGGCACAGCCTAACCAGGCGCAGTGACGGGCTTTCCGCTCGACAGCTCGTTTCGACCCCGGCGCTGGCTGCGGGGCCCGCACTTCCAGACCATACTTTCCAGCCTGCCGCCACGCCGTCCGCGCGTCGAGCGCAGCGCCATTGCGCTGCGCGCCGCGAGCGAAGAACTGCTGCTCGAGTGCGGCGATGGCGTAACGCTTCAGGCCTTCCATGCAAGCCCCGCCAGGCGCGGCCGGGAACCGGGGCAACGCATGGCGGTGCTGCTGCATGGCTGGGAAGGAAGCGCCGAATCGACTTACGTGCTCTCGATGGCGCGCACATTGTTTGCGCAAGGTCTCGAAGTCGTGCGCCTCAACCTGCGGGACCACGGCACCACGCATCACCTCAATCGCGAGCTGTTCCATTCATGCCGTCTGCCCGAAGTCGTTGGCGCGGTGCGTGCGCTGGCGAAGCAATTTCCCGCCATGCCACTGGTGCTCGCGGGGTTTTCGCTGGGCGGCAACTTCATGTTGCGCGTGGCCGCGCACCGCGAAGCACGCGACCTTCCCATCGAACGCGTGATCGCCGTGTCGCCGGTGCTCGATCCGGCCGTGACGCTCACCACGCTCGAACGGGGTTCGCCGCTCTATCACTACTATTTCGTGCGCAAATGGAGCCGCTCGCTCGTCAGGAAACAGCTGGCCCGGCCCGACCTCTACGATTTCGAAGAGCTGCTGCGCATCCGCAGCCTGCGCGAGATGACCCGGCAGCTCGTGCTGGCGCACACCGAATATCCAAGCATGGACGAATACCTCGCTGGCTACGCCATCACGGGTGATCGTCTGACAACTCTCGCGGCGCCCGCCACTGTGTTCACCGCGCTCGACGATCCCATCATCGAAGTGAAGGATCTCGCGCGGCTCGCGCGTACGCCGCGCCTGGACATCGTCACCACGGCGCGCGGCGGGCACTGCGGTTTCCTCGAGACGCTGGGCGACAGCAACTGGATCGACGCGCAGACGGTCAAATTGCTGTCGCGGAACCGGGACAGCTAGGCAGTCTCACGCGGGTGTGCTGAGCTGCTAACAACTTTGGGAGGTCACTCGCATGGTGCTCGATGCGCCGCGGTTTGCAGCTGGCCTTGCGGCCGTCACTCTGGCCCTGATTTTGCTCGCCGGATGCAGCAACGGCCCGGGCGGTGATGATCCACCGCCACCACCGCCTGTCACTGATACCACGCCGCCGACCATACCCGCGGGCGTCACCGCGGCTGCGCAATCCCCCACCCAGATTCTCGTGAGCTGGACCGCGTCCACGGATGTGAGCGGCATTGGCGAATACCGCGTCTATCGCAACGGCGGCGCCACCCCCGTTGCCACGGTGCAGACCACTAACTACACCGACAATGGCCTCAACGCCGGGACCGCGTACACCTATACGGTGCGGGCCGTGGATGCGGCGAACCCGCCCAACATATCCGCGGCCTCCGCTGCCGCGAACGCCACCACCGGCGGCACCCCGCCAGTCGGCGGTCTCGACGCACGTCCATCCAACACCACGTGCCTCGCCGGCGCACCGCCGAGCTCGACCGTCGCCGTCGCCGTGCAGCGCGCGTTCCCCAATCTGACCTTCCAGCAACCCATAGCCATGCTCCAGGAGCCCGGCAATTCCGCGCGCTGGTATGTAGTGCAGAAGACCGGATCGGTGCGCGTGTTCGACAACACGGCGAATGCGTCTACCACGCGCGAGTTCATCAACCTGGCCTCGCTCCTCACTTCGAACCCGAACAGCGCGACTGACGAGCGTGGCCTGCTCGGCATGGCCTTCCATCCGAACTACCCGACCGACCCGCGCGTGTTTTTCTACTACACGGCCACGGACACGACACTCGGGCTGGTGGATCGCGTGTCGCAGTTCAGTCTGGTCGCCGGCGGCACCACGCTCGATCCGGCGAGCGAGATCCCGCTTTTCAACGTCGATGATCCGGAGAGCAATCACAACGGCGGCAACATCGCCTTCGGTCCGGATGGCTTCCTCTACATCGGTATCGGGGACGGCGGCGGTGGCAACGATCAACACGGCACCATCGGCAACAGCCAGCTGCTGACCACCTTGTTGGGGAAGATGCTGCGCATCGACGTTTCCGCGACGACGACGACCACGACGTACACAATCCCGCCGTCGAACCCCTACGCGACGAATGGGCGTTGCAATGCCACCGGCAACGGGACGGCCAACTGTCCCGAGATCTACGCCTACGGTTTCCGCAATCCCTGGCGCTGGAGCTTCGATCGTGGCAGCGGCCAGCTCTGGCTCAACGATGTGGGTCAGGACGCGCTCGAAGAAGTGGACCTGGTGACACTGGGTGGCAACTACGGCTGGCGCTGCTTCGAGGGCACCACCAACACGGGGATGGCCTGTGGCACCAACAGCGCAAGTTCCATCGCCCCCGTCGCTCAGTACGGCCGAACGCTCGGCTTTTCCACGACCGGTGGCGTGGTGTATCGCGGCAGCGCGATTCCCGCGCTGTTCGGCCGGTACGTGTTCGGCGATTTCGGTAGCGGCAATCTCTGGAACATCCCGCGCAACACGACGCCCACACTGACGCTCACCGCGGCGGAGGCGTATCCGACCAGCCTGCAGATCGCGGCATTCGGCCAGGACACTGATGGCGAGGTCTACATAGTCGATCTCGCCGGCACGCTGAACCGGCTGGTCCAGGGCGCGGGCGGTGGCCGGCAGATTCCGGCGCAGCTGTCGCAGACCGGTTGCGTGAACAGCACCACTCCAACGCAGCCCGCGACCGGGCTCATTCCGTACGCGCCCAACGCTCCGTTCTTTTCCGATGGCGCGATCAAGAATCGCTGGCTGGCGTTGCCCGACGGACAGCGCATCGTCATCGACGCCAACAACGATTTCGATTTTCCCAATGGCAGCGTGCTCGTGAAAAATTTCAGCATTGGCGCGCAGCTCGTGGAGACGCGCCTCTTCATGCGCCACAGCGATGGCAACTGGGCCGGCTATACCTATGAATGGAACGCGGGCGGAACGGACGCCACCCGCGTGATCGGTGGCAAGACAGTGCAGGTTGCTGGCCAGACCTGGGAATTCCCGAGTGAAGCGCAGTGCCTGCAGTGTCATTCGGCCGCTGCGGGCCGCACGCTCGGCCTTGAGGTCGGGCAGCTCAACGGTGACTTCGGCTATCCGACGGGACGCACCGCCAACCAGCTCACCACCCTCAATTCCATCGACACGCTGACGCCGGCGCTCACCTTGCCACCGGCACAGTTGCCGTCGATCCCCGATCCCTTCGGCAGCGCGGCGCTCGGCCTTCGGGCGCGTGCCTATCTACATACCAACTGTTCGCACTGTCATAGACCGGGCGGGCCGGCGCCATCGGACCTCGATTTCCGCTACACCACGGCGCTCAACGCCACCAATGCCTGCGACGTGACGCCGACGCTCGGAAATCTCGGGCTCACCGACCCGCGCATCCTCGCGCCCGGATCGGCGGCACGTTCGGTGGCGGTGGCGCGCGTGAATCGCATCGGCACGGACGCGATGCCGCCACTCGCGCGACATCAGATCGATACCGCGGGCGTGGCGCTGCTGACGGACTGGGTGAACGGGCTGGCCGGCTGCAATTGATCGAAAGGCCGCGGACGAATCGCTTCAGCCGGCTGCGCGCTTCTCTTCGAACTTCAGGATCGGCTTTCCGCTCGTCACGGTGACCTCGCCCTCGATTCGCGCGCCATTGGCAATCGCGAGGATTTTGGCGACGATCTCGCCTTCGATCACCGCGCTCGCACTGATCTCGAGCTTGTCTTCGATCACGATCTTGCCGACGACATTGCCGGCAATCACTGCCTGGCGTGCGGAGATGTCACCTTCCCATTGCGCGCTCTTGCCCACGCTGAGTGTGCCGCCCACCTTGCCGTTGCCCTGGATGCGGCCCGAGACCATGAGCGGTCCGCGCGTCTCGATGTCGCCAACGATGGTGGTGCTCTCGGAGATGACGGTGGGCGACATGCCGAGTCGATCGGCCAGTCGGCGTTTGGGTTCTTCGCTCATGTGCATCTCCAGTCAGCTGCAGCGTTTACAATAAAGCAGTCGCTCAAGGGATCATAACCATGTCCACCCGTGCTCTCGTGACGTTGTTCGCAATACCGTTGTTCGCGCTCGCAGCATGCAGCCGCGAGAAGAGCGACTGGCGCTCGGCGCAGGCCGCCGACTCGCCCGAGTCGTACGAGCAATTCATCGCGGGACATCCGGACAGCACGCTGGTCGTGACCGCACGCGAACGGCTGCAGCAGCTAGCCGAGCAAAAGGATTGGCGCGCCGCCGCAGGCGCGGATACGCGCGAGGCGTATCAGCAATTCCTTGCGTCATATCCGGCCGGCAAGTGGGCCAAGGAAGCGCAGGTCCGCATCGACAACTTCGCTGGCGGCGACGGCGCGAGCGCGGCCGGCGGCGCGGCATCCGCGTTACCGCAGACGTCGGGCGAGGGCGCGGCGCTTCCCGTCCCAGCGCAACCAAAGGCAGCGAGCGACAGCGGCTATGGAGTGCAGCTCGGTGCGTTCTCGTCCGCTGAACACGCCAACGATGAATGGAAAAAGCTGCAGGCGGATGCCGCAGGCACGCTCGACGGCCTTTCGCCGCGCGTGGTCGTCGGTGAGGCGCAGGGAAAAACAATCTATCGGTTGCAGGCGCAGGTGCGCGACGAAGCGCAGGCGCGCGCTATTTGCGGCGGCCTCAAGGTGGCCAAGAAGCCCTGCGTGCCGTTGATTCCGGCGCGCTGAAGAAATCGCGGCGGCTTTTTCCCCCGAAACGCGTCACAAGCTGACGCGCGACGTCACGTCGCCTGGATGCCAGTAGGCATCATTCTCTACAAGTCTTTGATTTTATTGCGCCAGCGATTTGGCACGACCATTGCTTTGTCCTACTCCGTGATGGCGAGATCCACAGTAACGCTGATTCTTCCCCACGCGCAGGGCGTCGCGAGCATGCGGCCGGCGATGGCGGGAATGATGGTCAAGCGTCGCCGCGGTGGCAGCGTGTTGTTCGCTCCCATCGATGCGCGACTGGCTCGGGCCCAGCTTTCTGCGATCCACGCCGTCAAGGTTTCGAGGTAGTACCGCCGCAAGGCAGACCTCACAAAGGACTGCGAACAACTCTTCCCCGGTGTTCGCTTCTTGGCGCCGCAAACGATTTCCCCCGTGTGCGGCGCTTTTCTTTTTCTGTGTAAGCTTGCGCATCCTGTCGAGGTGTCGCATGCCGCAATCTCCCGTCTCTCGTGTGCTTTGCGCGTCGCTGTTGTTGATAGCGGCAGTTGCCGCCAGCGCCGCGACCAAGCCCGCCAAACCCGCCGCGCCGTTGCGCGTGCCTGGGCTAGATCAGGTTCAGTCCATCACGCTCGCCAATGGCATGAAGGTCATCGTCTGGACCGATCGCGACATTCCGAACATCGCGCTCTACAACTGGGTGCGCGTCGGCAGCCGCAACGAAGTTCCCGGCATTACCGGCCTCGCGCATTTCTTCGAGCACATGATGTTCAACGGCACCGCGAAGCGCGCGCCCGGTGAATTCGACCGGCTCATGGAAGCGCAGGGCGGCTCGAACAACGCGTTCACCAGCGAAGATGTCACCGTGTACCAGGACTGGATTCCGCGGACCGCGCTCGACCTGGTGTTCGACCTCGAGGCAGATCGTCTCGCGAATTTATCGTTCGACCCAAAGGTCATCGAGAGCGAGCGCGGCGTGGTGTATTCCGAAAGGCGCCTGCGCACCGAAGACAGCAACGACGGCTTCCTCGGCGAACAGGTGCAGGCCACTGCATTCGTCGCCCATCCCTATCAGATTCCCACCATCGGCTGGCCGGCCGACATCCAGAGCTGGAAGATCGAAGACCTGCAAAAGTTTTTCAGGACCAACTACGCGCCCAACAATTGCACGTTGATCCTGGTCGGCGACCTGTCGGCCGACGAAGGCTTCGCGCTGGCCAGGAAATATCTCGAACCGATCCCGAGACAGGAGCCGCCACCGCCGGTGCGTACCACCGAGCCCGAACAGCTCGGCGAGAAGCGTGTCATGGTGGAACGCGACGCGCAGACGCCGCTGCTCGTGTACGCATACAAGTCGCCAGCGGCAAACGACCCCCAGGGGCCGGCGTTGAATCTGCTGTTGTCCGTGCTGACCGAAGGTGATTCATCCCGCCTTCACCGCCTGCTGGTCGAGGAAAAGAAACTCGTCATCGAAGTGGGTGCGCATTTCAGCGAGGGATTCGACCCGGGACTCACCTGGTTGCAGTTCACGTTGCCGGAAGGTGCGAAGGTCGCGGAAGTCGAGAAGGCCGCCGATGCGGCGCTCGAGCAGGTGATGGCGCAGGGGGTCACCGACGCGGAGCTGTCGCGCGCCAAGAATCTCTACGCCTCCTCGTTCTGGAAACAGATCGCGACCATTGATGGCAAGGCGAGCCTGTTAGGGCAGTTCGACGTGTTCGAAGGCGACTACCGCAAGCTGTTCGACTCGCCCGCCACCTACGACAAGGTGACGCGCGAGGACCTGCAGAAAGCCGCCGTCATGGTTTTCCAGAAAAGTCATCGCACCGTGGGCGTGCTGGAGACGAAGCCATGAAGCGCCTCAAGACGCAGTTCGCCTGGTGGCTCGGTTGCGCTCTGGCGCTCTCGTCCGTTGCGGCAGTCGCCGCCGCTGACGCCGCGCCCGCCTTCGTCAAGGTCCCGGCCAACCAGCGTTTCGTGCTGCCCAACGGCCTCGTCATCGTCCTCGTACCAAAGAAAGACGTGCCGCTCATTGCCTTCAGCGGTTTCGTGCGGGGCGGCGCGTTCGCGGATCCGCCCGCCAAGCCAGGCGTCGCCTCGCTGGTGGCGGGCCTGCTAGATCGCGGTGCGGGAAAACGCAGCGCGTTTGAGTTCGCCGATGCGCTCGAAGGCGTGGGTGGCAGCTTCAGTGCCGGCGCCGGCGCGGAATCGATCACGGTGAGCGGCGAGTTCCTCGCGCGCGATCGGGCGCTCATGATCGAGCTGCTGAGCGATGCCCTCATGCGTCCGCACCTCGATGCCGATGAATTCAGCAGCTACCGCGACCGGGAAATCGAATTCATCAAGTCGGCCAAGGATTCCGATCCGTCACAGATCATCGGTATTTACGGACGCGCTGCTTTGTTCGGCGCGCATCCCTACGGCCGGCCGCAAGGCGGCAGCGAGCGCTCGCTGGCCTCGATCACCCAGAGCGACGTGGTGGCCTACCACGCCGCGCAATTCGGCGCGGACCGCGCCACGCTGGTGTTCGCCGGCGATCTCGATCCGAAGTGGATGCGCCAGGCGCTGACCACCGCGTTCGGGAGCTGGGCGAAAGCAAAGGTGGCGGCGCTCGAGCTCAAGCCGGCGCCGCGCGTGGCTGGCCGGCGGGTACTCCTGGTCGACTCTCCGGGCTCGGTGCAGACCTACTTCTGGCTCGGCAGCGTCGGTGTAGATAGGCGCTACAGCGGCCGGCCGGCGCTCGACCTGGTGAACACGCTGTACGGCGGGCGCTTCACCTCCATCCTCAATACCGAGCTGCGCATCAAGTCCGGTCTGTCCTATGGAGCCTCGTCGCGCTTCACGCGCGGGTCGGTGCCGGGCGAATTCGCGATTCGCTCGTTCACGCAAACCGACAACACCGCCAAGGCGCTGGATCTCACGCTCGAGACGCTCGAACAACTGAAGCACGGCGCGCTCGCGCCAGAGATGCTCGAGTCGGCGCGAGCCTATGTGCTCGGCCAGTTTCCGCTGCAGCTCGAAACCGCGGCGCACTGGGCCGCGCAGCTTGCGGACCTGGAGTTCTTCGGATTGGGCAAGGACTACATCGAGGGCTACGGACCGGCGCTCGCCAAGGTGGACCTGGCGGAGACCGCGGCCGTGACGGCGGATGCCTTCCCGCGTCCGACGGACGTGGTCCTGGTGTTGATCGGCGATGCAGCGAAGATTCGCGAGGCCGCGGCCAAATACGGTGCCGTCACCGAGCTTGCAATCTCTGACCCGGACTTCGCGCCGGCCGCGTCCAACTGATGGCGGATCACGGCTCGTCCGCCAAGGCGATTCTCTACGCCTTCATCGCGAACCTCGGGATCGCGATCGCCAAACTTGCGGCGGCCATCTACACGCACTCCGGCAGCATGCTGGCCGAGGCCATCCATTCGTTCGCGGATTGCGGCAACCAGGTGCTGCTGTTCGTGGGTTTGCGGCAGTCACAGAAGCCGCCGGACGCCCGGCATCCGCTTGGCTACGGCAAGGTCACGTATTTCTGGAGCTTCGTGGTCGCGTTGCTGCTCTTCTCCATGGGCGGCTTGTTCTCCATCAACGAAGGCTGGCACAAGCTGCACGCCACCGACGAGCTCAACAAACCGTGGGTGGCGCTCGCCGTGCTCGCGGTGTCGGTGGCGCTGGAATTCGGTAGTTTGCTCGGCTGCCTCCGCGAGATCACCAAGCTGCGCAAGGGCCGGTCGTTCGGCTACTGGCTCAAGAACACGCGCAATGCCGAGCTCGTGGTGGTTCTGGGTGAAGACGTGGCGGCGCTCATCGGCCTTCTGATCGCCTTCGTGTTCGTGGCGCTGGCCGCATACACGGGGAATCCGGTGTTCGATGCCATCGGATCCATCGCGATTGGCGTCGTCCTCGTCTGCGTCTCCATCTTTGTCGCGGTACGCATCAAGGGCCTCATCGTCGGCCGCTCGGCCGAGGAAGATTTGCAGGAAGCGCTGAAAGCCGAAGTCGCCTCCGATCCGGACATAGATGAGTTGCTGAATGCCATCACCATGCAGATGGGACCCGACGTCATGCTGGCGCTGAAAGTGCGCATGCGGGCCGGGCTCACGCTGGATGCCGCGGTCGATTGCCTCAACGCGCTCGAGCGGCGCATCAAGACCAGGTTTCCCGAAGTCGCATGGTGTTTCGTCGAGCCCGACGTCGCCGACTGAAGGCAACCCTCACTGCCCGAAGCTTTCCCCGCTGGCTGCCAGCCACTCGAGCTCTGCCGGCGTGCTCGCCCGCCCCAGCACGGCGTTTCGATGCGGAAAACGCCCGAATTTCGCGATGATGTCGCGGTGCTGGCGCGCGTAGTCGGCCGAGGACTTCAGGAATTCACGCAGCTCGGCCGGTGCCTCGGCAACCAGCCGAGCCAGCGCCGTCATCGCGACGTCCTGCGCGTCGATGGATTCGGCATGTTCCAGTGGTAGATAGAAGAACAGGCGTTCGAGCGGATCGAGCGCGGCATCGGCCGCCAGATGCATGCCTTCGACGGTGAGCGCCAACGCTTCGCGATCGAACGCGAACGCAGCGGCGGTGCCCCGGTAGGCATTGCGCGGCACCTGGTCGAACAGCAGGACCAGTGCGAGCCGGCGCTTGGGGCTGGCGGCCCAGTTTGCGAGCTCGCCGCGTGCTGCGCGCTCGAGCAGGGGCTCGAGCCGGCTGCGAATTCCGGCATCGCGCGCCGCCACTGCCGCAGCGCCGTCACCACCAAACCAGAAGTTGCCGCGCTCTTCGAGGCGTGCCGCGTCGAAAGGGCCGTGGCCAAACCAGAATTCCAGTACGTCGTTGGCGCGTTCCATGAGCGCGGCATGCTAGACCAATCCGCTGCGTCGCGGCGTTGTTACACTCAAGGCTTCGCCGAACGGCCCAGGGGCATCACATGTACACGCTCGTCCGCGCGGGACTCATCGCGCTCGCTCTCTGCTGTTCCATGGCCGCTCGCGCACAGGATGCACTTCCACCCGCATTGCGCGACTGGCAGGGCTGGGTGTTGCACGGTGAAGAGTTCCGCCGTTGCCCGTTCTCGGCTTCCGCAGACACCGAGGCGGGCGAACCGATCGACGTCAGCGAATTCCGCTGCGTGTGGCCGGAACGCCTGACACTGACTGTTGACGCGCGCGGTGGCACGTTCTCGCAGCGCTGGCAGGTGTTTGCCGAAAGCTGGGTGGCATTGCCCGGCAATGCCGAACACTGGCCGCGCGACGTGCGGCTCAATGGCGCGCCCGCGGCTGTGGTCGCGGTCGACGACGTGCCGAGCCTGCGCCTCAAGCCGGGCAGCTACACCATTGCCGGGCGCTTCGAATGGACTTCGCGTCCCGAAGCGCTGCCACTTGCTCTCTCCACGGCGATCGTCGACCTGTTCGTCGACGGTTCGCGCGTCGCGCAACCCGAACGGCCGGAGGGCAGCGTGTGGCTCGGCAAACGCCGCAGCGCCGAGCAGGCTGCCGCCATGGAAGTACAGGTATACCGGCTGGTGCAGGACGAAATCCCGGCCTATCTATTGACGCGCATCCGCCTCAACGTGGCGGGCGAGGCGCGCGAAGAAGTGCTGGGGCATGCGTTGCCGGACGGCTTCACGCCGCTGTCGTTGCGCGGCGATCTGCCCGCGCGCCTCGAGCGTGATGGCACCCTGCGCGTGCAGCTGCGCGCCGGCAGCCACGAGGTGATCCTGGTCGCGCGCGGCACGGGCGTGGCCGCCACACTCGCGCGTCCCAATGGCGGTGAACACTGGCCGCGCGAAGAAATCTGGAGCTTCGCCGCCAACGATGCACTGCGCGTCGCTGCCGCCGAAGGCGCCGAAGGCATTGACCCCGCGCAGGCCAATGTGCCCGTTGAATGGCGCCAATACCCGGCATTCCGCCTGGACGCTGCCGCGAAGCTCAACGTGGTCGAACGCAGCCGCGGCCTCTCTAATGCGGACGACAATCGCCTCTCATTGACGCGCGCGCTGTGGCTCGACTTCGATCACCACGGGTTCACCGTGGTCGACAACATCCAGGGCCTCATGCGCCGCGACTGGCGGCTCGACATGCAGGCGCCGTTCGCGTTGCAGAGTGCGCGCCAGAACAACGACCAGTTGCTGGTCACCGATGGCGCAGCGGGGCGCGCCGGTGTCGAGTTGCGTCTGCCCCAGTTGAACCTGACTACCGTCGCGCGCAAGGAGTCCGGCAGCGGCGCCATGCCGGCCACTGGTTGGGACGGGCGCTTCGACAAAGTCGTGGGTACGCTCAACCTGCCACCGGGGCACCGGCTGCTCGCAGCCCTGGGCGCCGACGGCGCGCCGTATTCCTGGTGGGAGCGCTGGGGATTGTGGAATGTCTTCGGCGTATTGCTGATCGTGGGTTTCGTGTACTGGGCCGCGGGGCTGGTCCCCGCCGCCATCGCCGCGCTCGCGCTGGTACTCACCTACCAGGAAGCACCCGAGTACATCTGGCTGTGGGGCAACTTGTTGGCCGCACTGTCCATCGCCCGCGCCGCGCCCGCGGGACGCTTCCAGAAGTTTGCGCGGGTCTATCGCACGTTGAGCTTCGTGTTGTTAGGGGCGGCACTGCTGCCGTTCCTGTGGACGCAGGTGCGCTTCGCGCTCTACCCGCAGCTCGAGAACAGCATGGGCATCTACGGTTTGGACGTCGGCTACGGCGACAGGAACGTGATCGCGACGGAGCTGGTCTCGGCCCCACCGCCGATGCCCACGATAGAAATGGCGGAGCCCATGGAAGCGACTGCCGCAGACGCGCCGGCCGCAGACGCCGCCGGGGACATCGGCAAATTCCCGGATTCGAACGTGAGGCAAAGCTTGCAGCGCATCCCCGGCGTTCGGATGAAGGGATACGGCCTCAACTCCCAGCAGGTCGTGCAGCGCTACGCCGCCGGTACCGTGCTGCAGGCGGGTCCCGGCATTCCCGCGTGGCGCTACAACACCTACAGCTACTTCTGGAGCGGCCCGGTCAATGCCGAAGACACCGTGCGCTTCATCTATGTCGGCCCGGTGGTGTTGTTCTTCTGGCGATTGATCGGCGTGGTGGCACTGGCGGCACTGTTCGCATGGCTCGCGTTGCTCAGCTACGGCAAGAAGCTCGCGCTTCCGGGGATGTCGAAGTCCGCCACCGCCGGCACGCTACCTTCGTTGTTAGGTGCGACACTGCTCGTGTGCTCGCTCGGCGCCGGAAATCCGGCGCGCGCCGGCGAAGCGCCGGAGCCGCCGGCAGCGCCCGCCAGTGAACTGCTGACCGAGCTCAAGACGCGTCTCACGGCCGCGCCCGCGTGCGCACCGCATTGCGCCGAGATAGCCGCCGCGCGCGTCGCGGTCGAGGGTGACCGGCTCGAAGTGGTCCTGCAGGTTAGCGTGCTGGCGACCGTGGCGGTGGCAATGCCGCATGCCAGCGATCGCTGGCAGCTCGACGAAGTCAGTGTCGACTCGCACGGCTCGCTTGGCATGGTGCGCGATGCCGATGCCTCGCTTTGGGTGCCGCTGACCCCGGGAGCGCACACCGTGCGGCTCACCGGCCGCCTCGCCGCGGCTGAATCCATCCAGCTCGCCTTTCCGCAGTCACCGCGCGTCATCGATGTGAACGCGCGCGGCTGGACCGTGAGCGGCGTCAACGAGGGGCGGCTGGTGTCGGGTTCGCTCGAGCTGGCACGCGAACGTAATGCGGCCCAGGCGAGCATGGCGCTCGAGGCTGGCGCGGAATTTCCGGCGTTCGTGCGCGTCGAGCGCGTGTTCAACCTGGATCTCGACTGGACGCTCGACACCTACGTCTCACGCATCGCGCCGCAGCGCGCGGCCTTGTCAGTGGAAATTCCGCTGGTCACCGGTGAGTCGGTGCTCACCGATGGCGTGAAGGTTCGCAACAACGAAGCGGCGATCGTCGGCCTGGGCTCGGGTGAAGCGCAGACGCAATGGCACTCGGGGCTGGCGCGGGCGGAAACGCTCGAGATCTCGCTGCCCGCGGACGCCGCGCGCACCGAGGTATGGAGCTTTGTCGTCAGTCCGCAGTGGAACGTGGCATTCGAAGGCTTCGCGCCGGTGCTGCCCGAAAACATGAACGCGGCGGCGTGGGTGTTCCGCTTCATGCCGCGCCCGGGCGAAAAACTCACGCTCAGGATCACGCGCCCGCCAGGTGCCAAGGGCACGACGCTCGCCATCGACTCCGTGAGCCAGCGCGTCGACGTGGGTGCGCGCTCGTCGACCACGACACTCGAGTTCAGTTATCGCAGCACGCAGGGTGGCCGCCACGTCATCAAGCTGCCGCTGGCGGCCCGCGTGACTTCAGTGAGCTTCGACGGGCGGCCGCAGCAACTGCGGCCGGAGAAGGGCGAGTTGCCGCTGTCGCTCACACCGGGCGCGCACGCCTTGCAGATCGTCTGGGAAGAATCCCGCGATGTGAGCGCGCATACGCAGCCTTCGCCCGTGGACCTGCAGACTCCGGCAAGCAATCTGCGCACGCTGGTGTCGATGCCGGAATCGCGCTGGATCCTGGCGGCTTGGGGACCGGGCGTCGGACCCGCGGTGCTCTACTGGGGCGAACTCGTGGTGTTCATCGCGATCGCGTGGCTGCTGGGGCGCTGGCCGAAATCACCGCTGCGTTTCATCGACTGGCTGCTGCTCGGTCTCGGGTTGTCTACGCAGTCCTGGTTCGTGTTCTCGCTGACCGCCGCGTGGCTGGTGGTGATGCGTTGGCGCGAGGGCTGGAACCCGGCGCCGGAATTCGCGCGCTGGCGTTTCAACGCCGTGCAGCTCGTGCTGGCGGGGTTCACGTTCGCCACCATCATCACGCTGGTGTTCTCGGGCATTCGCAACGGCCTGCTCGCGCATCCCGACATGCACATCGCCGGGGGCGGAGAGCAGTACGGCGGATACGGCTGGTTCCAGGACCAGGCTCGGGGAGTCATCGAAGGCCCGAGCATCTACTCGGTGCCGATGTGGGTTTACCGCCTTTTATTCTTCGCGTGGGCGAGCTGGATGGCGTTCGCGCTGGTGCGATGGCTGCGTTGGGCGTTCAACGCGTGGAAGACGAATGGCCTGTGGCGTGGCAAATAATGGGGACACTCCCCATTTCCCGGAAATGGGGCCGCACCTGAAATCGGGTGCGGCGCCAACCTTTGTCTGCCGATGAGGTCCGTCCCCATTTCCTAGGAAATGGGGAGTGTCCCCATTATTCGCAGAGGCCTTCGAGGTAGCCCTGCGCGACCGGCGACAGGCGCTTGAGCGCAAGTTCGCGGGCCTTGGGCTGATCGACGAGCTCTTCCAGCGGTCCGCTGACGAGGATGTGCCGCACTTTCGGATCGCGCGCAGACATGCGCGCCATCTTGTTGAGGACGGTGAAACCTCGGTAGATCTTGTCGCGGGAAACGCGCCGATGCTCGATGGAGCTGGCGAGGTACTTGCCGAAGCGGGCGTACAGAAAGTAATCGTCGTTTCCGACGTGGAAACGGGCTTCAGCAAAGAAGTCGGGGAAATTCTTCTCGAGATACTGATTGACGGTATGAAGACGAGGACCAGGGTCGCTGGCGTGCGACGCAACTTGTTTCTTCATCTAAGTAGTCCACCTCCACTTGGGTCCGGGGCACCATTTCTGGACGTCACGACCGGTTCCCAACCCCGCAACGCGCGCGAACGATAGGGCTTAACGGTTTCAACTTCAATAGGACAGGTCATGAAATTTTCAGCGAATGCGTCGCTGTTTGTCGTGTCGATTTTGCTCGTCGCGTGCGCCGCGAAGTCGAGCGACGAGGAACAGGTGCGCGAATTGATCGCGAACGTCGAAACGGCTGCCGAAGCGCGCGACGTGAGCGACGTGCTCGAATATGTCAGCGACGACTACGCCGACTCGAACGGCCTCGACGTTGCGCAGCTGCGGGATTTCCTGCGTGGCTATTTCCTGGCGCATCCGAAGCTCGAACTCGTGGCCAGCATCGAGAGCCTGGAATTTCCGGTAGATGGACTGGCGCAGGCGGTCGTCACGGTCGCCACCGTGGAACTCGGCGATCCGGCGCTGCAGCGCCTCAAGGTGGAATTCCGGCGCGTGAAAGGCAAGTGGCGCGTGGCTCGCGCCGACCGCGCGGCGCGCTGAGTTACGTCCAACGGCGTAAGGGAATAGCGACATTTGCCCGCGAAAACGTGATTGACGTCACTGTTTGGAATTCAATGCGAACGTATTGGTGCCGACAACTGTCTGTGAGAGTGCAGTTACTCCCTTTCATGAGTGTCAGATGCCCGACTATCGCAAACCACCGGTACAGAAGAGAAGCCGCCATGATGGCGCGCCGCTGCCGTCGGATTCCGGTGACTTCAGCATCGAATCCACCACCATGCGGCTCAAATCGCTGCGTCTGCGGCGCGCCGAAACGGTGAACCGGCAGATCGACGACGTCGTAAAGCCCGACACCTCAAGCGATTCGCTCGAGATGCCGCGCGGCGCACCTTCCGGGCGCGTGCGACACGACGAGCGTGGCGTAGCGGTCTGGGACTGGGCGGTGGCTTCGGGCGAGTTCGCCACGTTGAGCACCACGCGCGCACTCAAGAAGCTCGAAGTTGCCGAACTCAAGATCGACGATCACAAACCCGCCGAGCTCAAGCTCGAAGTCTCCGGCCGCGACAAGGCGGGCGGATTCGATCCGTACAACCAGCGCGGCTCCGGCAAGCGTCAGGGTGAGGCCGCCCAACGTGCTGGCATCACCGGTGCCGCCGATCGCGCCACCGTGCTCGAACAGCTCACCGGCAAGAAGTAGTCACCCATCAGTTCGCGGGTTGCCCCAAGCCGGACTTCTTTAACTCCTCGATGCGCTGACGCGCCCGTTTTCGCTGCTCGGCGGAACGTGAATAGCGAGAAGCGTCCTCCAGCGCGGCAATCATCTTCATCGGCTTTTGCATCGCCTCGTAGACCAGCGCGCTCGCCATCGCAAGGTCGGAATTCATTGGCGCGCTTTCGCTGGCCGACAGCAAACGTTGCAGCGCGGATCCGAGCATCTGCTTCGACGAAGCCGCCAAAATACCAAAGGCCCAGGCAGCTTCGGGATCGTCCGGCTGGGCACGCAGTGCCTTGTCGAGCAATTCGAGTGCTCGCTGTTGCAGTTCCAGCCTTTGATCGGGATTCATCGAGTCGTCCGACCGCTCATCCTGTACGCGCTCGAATAGGGCGAGACCTGCGCCGCGCGCGAAGGCTGGTTTGGCCAGATGCGGCTCCATCTCACGAAGCAGCTGAAGAAGATTGGCATCGGCGCGATCGCGGGCCGCCAGGCGCATGCGCAACACGATCACTTCCGCAGAGTCCGGCGCCCGCCGTTGCGCCGCGTTGATCACTTCCACCACGTGCTCCGGGTTGAATCCCGACACCAACATCGCGTCGGCGACCAGTTGAAGTGACTCGAGCTCGCTCATGCTCCGGCCTGGATTGAGGGCGATCGGCTTGGGCAGATCGATCTCTATTCGCCTCACGTTGAAAGGCCCGTTGCGGAGATAGTGGTAGGTCGCGGTATTGAGCTCTTCGACGGAAATCCCGAAGCTCGCCTTTACCGCGTCGTCGATTGAGCTGACGTCGTTCAGTGCATCGAGATAGTCAAACATTTGTTTGCCGTAAGCTGGATCGGCAACGATTCCGCGATGGACCAGCCCCCACGTCTCAAGACCCGTTTCCCAGCCGACGATAGATCGGTACTCGGGCGATGATTTCTCTAGATCGAGCAGTCGCCGCAGTGGTGTCCAGCCCGGGGCCACATCCTGTGACCATAAGGCTATGAAGGGACGCTGCCCAACCATGGCTTTCGACCCCACGAACACGGTCGTTTGCATCAACCCGGCCATGCCCTCGTCGAACCACAATGGAAGAATCCCGCGGAACTGCGTGTGCAGGAACTGGTGCGTGTATTCGTAATAGATGGTGCCGCGCAGCCCACCTTCACCGCAGCCGCAGTCGTTGATCAGAATGTAGTTGACGAAGCGGCCGGGAATGAACTCGCCGACATATTCGGGCCCAGGCTCGAGATAACCCTTCCAAAGCCCCAGGCGCGCGATCACGACGTAGGTGGGCGCGCCGGCGATGCGACGCGGTCCGGAAAGGACTTTGCGGAGCGCACTATCGATCATCGCGATCTGCATCGGAATCTGCCGTGCCGCGCCTTTGTCGTGCGTGACAATCGTGTACTCGGGCATGGCGTAGGATTTCAATCCGCTGACGTCTGGCTCACGTCCGTGCGCCATCACGGCGAACAACGTCGCGAGCATGGCCACGATTTGCCTGGATCTCATGAGGTGCGAACTTACCCGTTGAGGCCGTGCGCCGTCTATCTAGAACGCATTCTGGCCGGTAAGCGACGTTCTCCCGCTTGGCGCGGTGGGCGCGTACGCTTGCGTCAATGAAAGCGCTCAAGATCGCCGGTAAAGTTCTTCTGGGGCTTCTGTTGCTCGTGATGCTCCTCTATCTCGTGGGCTTGTCCATCAACTGGAGCGACCGGCCGCCAACGACGGAAGCCCGCAGGCTGGAAGCCGTTCTCCTGGAACGTCCGGCCGTCCCCGACAGCGAGAATGCCTTTGTGTATGCGATGGGTTTCGCCGTTGCCGAAGGCGCCGACCCGCAAGTCTTGGGGTCGCGGCGTATCGCCTGGCTCGAAGAGGTCAATCACGACTCGCGCAAGATCAATTCGGATCCCGTGAGAAATGAGCTGGATTTCAAGCCAACGGAAGCTGCGGCTACGCGTGCACTGCGCGCCAGTTGTATAGAGGAGCAATCGATCGATTGCCGAAATGCATTTGAGGCCGCCGCGGTCGCGCCGCGCAGCGCCAACCAGAAACTTCAATTGGCGCGCTACCAGGAGTTGCTGCGACGAACCCGGTGGCGCGAATTGGTCCCGATCGACCTGAGCGCGCCGATCGCGAGGTACGCGGATATTCTTGGAGGACAGCGGCTGCTGTTGGCGGATCTGCGCTCGCGAGCCGACACGGCAGGCGCCGCTGAGGTACGCGCAGGGCTTCGCGCGGACGTCGTGCTTTGGCGCGAGATTCAGAAATCCTCCGACAATCTGATCACCAAGATGATCGCGATAACGGCGCTGCGGCAGCATCTGTTCTTCGGCAATCTGGTGCTGCGCCAATTGCCCGCCGATCAGCAGCTGGCGGCCATTCCCGACGAATGGAATACCGAGTTCACTGTCGCGGAACTGTCAATGTTGCGAACCATGGCGGGCGAGCTGGCCTTCTCACGCAACTTGATGCGTCAGTGGTACGAAGGCATGGATTCACGACTCGATCTTTTCTCGGATGACGGAAGCTATACGCCCAAAGGGCCCTTGGCTTCGAAACTGGCGCGGCCGTTTTACCAGCCTCAGGATCAGTCGAACTACTTCGCCACCCAGTACCTGGCATTCGCGACGAGCTTCAATGTTCCGTTGGACCAGTATTCGAAGGCCGCAGATCAGGTGGCGGCGATGCAGTCCGCGAAGAATTCGCCGCTGCAACTTTACAACCTGACGGGATGGCTGTTTCGTCAGCAGGCGGGCGCATGGGATTACTCCAACTACCCCATGCGTGTGGGGGCGATCGAAGGCATGCGTCGCGCGGCCGTGCTCACGGCGCAGCTGCGGGCGCGCAATGTGCCGAAGGAGAAAGTCGCCGAGGCGCTGATCGGCGCCGAACTGCGCAACCCCTTCGATCACACCCAGTTTGAGTGGAGTTCGGACGAGGAGGCGGTGATTTACCAAGGGCCCCGAGCCGAGGGCGGCCGCCGACGGCACGTCTATTTCTACTGACGCGAGATTCCCCCCGTCAGTTCGCTGCCGGCTTGGCAGCCGGTGCCTTGGCTTCATTGACGCGTTGCCGCGCCCACCGCCGGACTTCCATCGAGTGTCAGTACTGCGAGGTGTCCTCGAGACTCGCGATCATCCTGTCGGTCTTGCCTGGCGACTCCGCCGATCGCCGCACCGTGCTCGAACAGCTCACCGGCAAAAAGACGTAAAGCTCTGGCGCCTCGGCGTCGGCCCGATTGCGGGGACGCGTGGAAAATCTTCGCGATCCTCTGTCGACACCGGCGGCGGTCAACTCTTCTTTTTCTTCGCCTTGCCGTACTTCTTTTCGTACTCGGCGAGATCCTTCTCGTATTGCTCGCGCTGCTTCTTGTTCTCCGCCGCCGTCTTATCGCGCGCGCGCAGGAATTCCTGCGTCTGCGCCAGTGTGTCGGTGGCCCATTGGCGCGTACTGCGATCACTGGCGAAGCGGATCGTGTCCTTGAGGTAGGGGATCATCTCGTCGGGTTTCTGCTCGAGGCCTTTGAGATCGGCGAGGGCCATGGAGATTGCGGCGCTCGCCGGGATCCGCACGTACGCCGCCTGCAGGGCGGTATCGGCCAGATCGAGTTGGCGGTCGAGGCGCGTCAATCCCGTGCCAAGTCCCCACAGCGCCTCGGCATCACCGCTATCGATGGTGATGGCCTCGCCGAATCGTTTGACGGCGCGCCTGAGGTCGCGCTCATCGTCCTCCTTCTTGCGCGGGCTCAAAGGACTGAACGAGATCGCTCTCGAGAGCAGTACGCTCGCGAATTGCCGCCGTGACAGCGCGTCGCCCGCCACGAGCAACGTTTCGGCCTTGTTGATGGCCGCATCGAACGCCACCGGGTCGTCGGCGAAATCTGCCAACCTCGCCGCCAGGATGTAAGAGCGGGCCGAGTTCGGCGCGAGTCTCTTCAGCGACTCGATCAGTGGCCGGATTCGATCGGGTGCGATGTGGGCGACCAGCATCACATCGACGAGCGCCGCGAGCGCATCGGAGTCGTCGAGCGGTTTCGGTGCAGGCAGCACGATTTCCGGCACTTCTCCCAGGTCCATGGTGCCCGAGCCGAAGTTGTTAGCGCGTGAGTGCGCACGCAGCTTGTCGTCGATGACGCCAAGGTCGCCGAAAGCCTTGCGGGTCGCTTCTTCCTGCGGCACCAGCGTGTTGAGCTGATTGAGGTATTCGAGCATCTGGCGCCCGAACGCGCGCTCTTCGACCATGCCGTAGTGCACGGTGAGCCAGGCCTGGGCGTAGAACGCATCCGCCATCTGGTGGTTCTGGTATTCGGGTGAGTTCTGGTCGACCTTGATGAGACGGTCGAAGGGAATCCAGTCGCTGTCGCGCGCTTCTGCCTTGCGGAACCCGGGGATCTGCAGCACGACGCGGTTGCCGGTGAATTTGGCGTAGGCCATCAGCTCCGCCATGCCCTCGTTGAACCACGGCGGGTACTCGCCGGAGAACTGCGACGACAGGTAGAAGTGTGTGTACTCGTGAAACATCACGTACATGGCGAATTCACCCGCATCGCCATCGAGTGCCATGTAGTTGTCGAAGCGCGCGCGCTGGAAGAAACCGGCGACGTTCTGGCGCGGCCTGAGATATTTATCCCAGTCGCTCGAGCTCGTGATGAAGATGAGAGTGCCGATGCCGCTCTTGGCGGCGCGTTTGCCGAGGACCTTCTCGAGCGTTAAGCGGAACTTGGCGAGCTTCTGCATGAGCTCCCGTGCCTGACTGGCGCTGCGCGAAGTGATGATGACGAAATCACCAGTATCGTATTTGACGAAGTTGCCGATGCGCGGTTCGGCAGCAGTGACTGTCGAACACGCGAGCAGCGTGGTGATGGCCGCCGCCGACAACGATCCGACTCTCATGCGACCGCTCCCCATGGATCGTTTCGTCACTTCGATGCCGAGATTTTTTGTCGTGCCCACGCGCGCTGTTCGCCCGAGCGCGCGAAGCGGGCGGCAAATTTGAGCTGGGCCAACATCTTGTCTGGCTTCTGCAGCGCTTCGTAGACCAGTGCGGTCGCCATGGCGATGTCGGCGTTGCGAGGCGCGCTTTCACTCGCCGACAGCAGGCGCTGCAGCGCCGATCCGAGCAGTTGATTCGTGGATGCCGCCAGCATTCCAAACGCCCACGCCGCTTCCGGGTCATCGGGTCGCGCGCGCAGCGAAAGGTCCAGCAGCCCGAGCGCACGCTGTTGCAGCGCTCGAGTTTTCTCCGTGGTCAATGAGTCGCCCGGCTGGCGCGCGCGGACGCGCTCGAACAATGCGACGCCGACGCCGCGCGCGACCTGCGGATCGGCGAGATTCGATTCGAGCTTTTCCAGCAGCCAGTCGATCACGGCATCGTCTCGATCGCGCGCCGCGAGGCGCAGGCGAATCACGCGAACCTCCGGAGAATCAGGCGCAATTTTCTGAAAATTGTTGATGAAAGCCAGCAACCGTTTGTGCTTCGCTTCCGAAGCGAACATGACGTCCGCGATCAATTGCAGCGATTCGAGCCTCTTCATGTCGCGGCCGGGACTTAAGGTCGGGGGCGGCGGCAGGTCGACACTGACCGACACGATCTTGACTCCGGACCCGCGCGTATAGAAAAACATCTCTTTGCTGAGATTTTCGACCGACATGCCGAAGCTCGACTGCACGGCTTCCTCGACCGGTTTGAGATCATCGAGCGCCTGCAGGTAATCGGCCGCCTGTTTGCCAAACGCCGGTTCCGAAATCATGCGATATGCCAGCGCCCAGGACTCGTCGTGCACGGCCTGAAAAGTGGGGCCAGCCCGATATTCCGGCGAGGTCCTCTCCAGGTGCAGGACTTGACCGATCGGCATCCAGCCACGGTACAGGCCGTAGGGCATGCCCACGTAGGCCCGAGTATTTGCGAACTCCGTGAGCTTGGCCACTCGCGCCACTCCTACTTCGAACCACAGCGGCAGCGCTCCGTCGAACTGCGTGCGCAGGTAGAGGTGAGCGTATTGGTTGTAGACGGAGGCTTGCAGCACGGTCGAATCGCACCGGCAGTTGTTGATCAGCAGGTAGTTGGTGAAGCGGCCGGCGACAAACTCCTCATTGAAGGCCAGGGCCGGTTGAAGATAGTCGCTCCAGAGGTTCTGGGGCACCACGAAGATGTAAGTGGGCGTGGAATCGAGGCGAGCGCCGCGTTTCAGCAGCTTGGTGAGCACGGCGTCGATCATCGCAATCTGCGTCGGTATGCGGCGCGCCGAGTCTTCCTCGCGCGAAATGATCGTGTAGCCAGGCGCGGCGTACGCTTTCAATCCGTCGACATCAGGATTGCCGCCGCAGGCACCTTGCGCGAAAACCGTTGCCAGTATCGCCAGGAAAATTCTGAATCTCATGAGATCGAACTTATACGCCCGGGCGGTGCTTCGTCTATCTAGAATACGTCCATGAATGCCCACCGCCGCGCGCTCATCGAGATTCACCTCTGCGTGGTGCTGTGGGGTTTCACCGCGATCCTCGGCAAGCTGATCACGCTGCCGGCGCTGCAGCTCGTCTGGTGGCGCTTGTTGTTAGTCACGTTGGCGCTCGCCACTTTCCCGCGCGTGTGGCGCGGGCTGCGCCAGATGAGCCCGCGCGAGATCGCCATCTACGCCGGCACCGGCGCCGTGGTGGCGGTGCACTGGCTGACGTTCTATGGCTCGGTGAAGCTCGCCAACGCCTCGGTGGCCGCTACCTGCATGGCGCTGGCGCCGGCGGCCATGGCGCTCATCGAGCCGGCAGTCACCGGCGCCCGCTTTGAACGACATAATCTCCTGCTCGGAATTCTGGTGATTCCCGGGGTCGCGCTCGTGGTGGGTGGCATCCCCGCGTCCATGCATCCGGGGTTCTGGGTGGGCGTGGCATCGGCGGTGCTCGCCGCGTTGTTCACCGCCTTGAACAAGCGCTTTTTGGGCCATCACGACGCGATGGCGGTGACCTGGGTCGAGCTTGGTGCAGGCTTCCTGCTGATCGCCGCCCTCGGGCCATTGGTGGCTCCGCATGGCACGAGCGTGGTTTTGCCTTCGGTCCAGGACGGGGCCTGGCTTGCGGTGTTGGCCATCCTTTGCACCCTGATTCCCTTTGCGGTGTCGCTCGCCACGCTACGGCATCTGTCCGCGTTCACCGTCCAGCTCGCGATCAACCTCGAGCCGGTGTACGCCATCTTCATCGCCGTATTGTTCCTGGGCGAGGCGCGCGAGCTCGACGACAAGTTCTTCCTGGGAGTGCTCATCGTGCTCGCCGCCGTTTTCGGGCACGGATGGCTGCAAACGAGGGGTTTGCGTCGTACGCAGTGATTGACCGACGAGCGTCCGCCTGTATGATCTGACTCATATATATCTGACTGCCGAAGCGCCTTCGCGGGCCGCGCCTCCAGATGTAACCAATTGAAAGAGTGAAAGTTATGGGCGCGGAGCCCATAGCGCGGGGAAGTTGCGCCCCGCGCGTTTGTGTTTGGAGGACTGAAAAAATGACCGCGATTCGACTTGGGCCCCCCGCGAAGCAGGGCCTTTATGACCCGCAGTTCGAGCATGACGCCTGTGGCGTCGGCTTCATCGTGGACATCAAGGGCCGCAAATCGAACGCCGTCGTCAAGCAAGGTATCCAGATCCTCAAGAACCTCGACCATCGCGGCGCCAGTGGCAGCGAGGTCAACACCGGCGACGGCGCCGGCATCCTGCTGCAGATGCCGCACGCCTTCCTCAAGAAGGTGGCCAAGAAAGACGCGCGCATCAACCTGCCCGAGCCCGGCCTCTATGCCGCGGGCAACATCTTCATGCCGCGCAACGCGACGCAGCGCCGCAAGATCGAAGAAGTGTTCGCGCGAGTGGTGCAGGCCGAGGGCCAGGTGTATCTCGGCGCGCGCAGCGTGCCGACCAACAACTCCATGCTGGGGGAGACCGCGAAGGCTTCCGAGCCGTTCACGCGCCAGGTATTCATCGGCCGCGGTGCCGATACGCCCGACGAGGCGGAGTTCGAACGCAAGCTGTACGTCATCCGCAAACGCGCCTACAACGAGATCCGCGTCTCGACCATCGGCGGCGCGGAGTTCTGGTATGTAGTTAGCCTGTCGCACAAGACGCTGGTCTACAAGGGCATGCTCACCACGATGCAGCTCGACCAGTATTTCCTCGACCTGCAGAACCCGGCGATGGAAACGGCGATCGCGCTGGTGCACTCGCGTTTCAGCACGAACACGTTCCCGAGCTGGGACCGCGCGCATCCGTACCGCTGCATCGCGCACAACGGCGAGATCAACACGCTTCGCGGCAACATCAACTGGATGCGCGCGCGCGAGGCGCTGTTCCAGTCGCCGGTGTTCGGCGAAGACATCAAGAAGATTCCGCCCATCGTGAACCCGAACGGCTCGGACTCCTCGATGTTCGACAACGTGCTCGAGCTCATGGTGCTGTCCGGCCGCTCGATGCCGCACGCCGTCATGATGATGATCCCCGAGCCGTGGTCCAAGCACGCCTCGATGGATCCGGCGCGCCGCGCGTTCTACCAGTACCACAGTAGTTTGATGGAGCCGTGGGACGGTCCCGCCGACATCGCCTTCACCGACGGCAAGCGCATCGGCGCGGTGCTCGATCGCAACGGCCTGCGCCCGGGCCGCTACTACGTCACGAAAGACGATCTCGTCGTCATGGCGTCCGAAGCCGGCGTACTCGAGTTTCCGCCGGAACACATCGTGCGCAAGGGCCGCCTGCAGCCGGGCCGCATGTTCCTCGTGGATACCGAGCTCGGCCGCATCGTCGAAGACGAGGAGATCAAGGCGCAGATCATCAACGAGCGGCCCTACGCCGACTGGTTGAAGCAGCACCTCGTGCATCTCAAGGATTTGCCCGCGGCGCCAGAGATGCCGCCGCCGGAGCCGGTCGCGCTTGCGAAGCGGCAGGTTTCATTCGGCTACACGTTCGAGGACCAGCGCATTCTCATGGCGCCGATGGCGCGTGACGGCAATGAAGGCGTCGGCTCCATGGGCAACGATACGCCGCTGGCGGCGCTGTCGCAGAAATCGCGCATGCTGTACGACTACTTCAAACAGCTGTTCGCGCAGGTCACGAATCCGCCCATCGACTGCATCCGTGAAGAGATCATCACGTCTTCGGATGTGTGGCTCGGGTCGGAAGGCAACCTGCTCGACCCGCGCCCCGGCGACTGCCGGCGGCTCGAGCTGCCGGGCCCGGTGCTGACCAACGAAGAGTTTGCCAAGGTGCGGCGCATGTCGCTGCCGGGACTCAAGGTGGGCACGCTGCGCATCCTGTTCCGCGCCGAGCGTGGCGAAGACGGCCTCGTGCAGGCCATCGAAGAAGTGCGCGCGGAAGCCCGGCGCATGATCGAAGAGGACGAGGTCAACATCCTCATCCTCTCGGATCGCGGCGTGAACAAGGAATTCGCGGCAATTCCGTCGCTGCTGGCCGTGTCGGGCCTGCATCACTACCTGATCCGCCAGGGCTTGCGCATGAAGGTGTCGCTGGCGCTGGAAACCGGCGACGCGCGCGAGGTGCATCACTTCGCATTGTTGATCGGCTACGGCTGCTCGGTCATCAATCCGTACCTGGCGTTCGAAACTCTCGACGGCATGATTCGCGACGAGATGCTGCCGGGCGTCGAACACAAGCTCGCCTGCAAGAATTTCGCCAAGGCCGCGGTCAAGGGTGTCGTGAAGGTGATGTCCAAGATGGGCATCTCGGCCGTGCAGAGCTATCACGGCGCGCAGGTGTTTGAAGCCGTGGGGCTGCGCCAGGACGTCATCGACGAATACTTTTCCGGCACCGCCTCGCGGGTCGGCGGCGTCGGTCTCGACGTCGTTGCGCGCGAAGTACTCATGCGCCACACGAGTGCGTTCGCCGAGCGCAAGCCGCAGAGCCAGACCGAACTACCGTCCGGCGGCCAGTACCAGTACCGTGCCGATGGCGAGTTCCACCTCTTCAACCCGGAAAGCATCCACCGGCTGCAGAAGTCGGTGCGCACCGGTTCGTACGCTACCTACAAGAGTTACGCGGAGCTCATCGACGACCGCGCCAAGAATCTTTCCACGCTGCGCGGCCTGCTCGACTTCAAGCAGGGTGAATCAATCTCGATCGACGAAGTGGAATCGGTCGAGAGCCTCATGAAGCGCTTCAAGACCGGCGCCATGAGCTACGGCTCCATTTCCAAGGAAGCGCACGAGACGCTCGCCATCGCCATGAACCGCGTCGGCGGCAAGAGCAACACGGGCGAGGGTGGTGAAGACCCGGATCGCTACGTGCCCATGGAAAACGGCGACTCGAAGAACTCGGCCATCAAGCAGGTGGCGTCGGGCCGCTTCGGCGTCACCAGCCACTACCTGGTCAACGCGAAAGAACTGCAGATCAAGATGGCGCAGGGCGCCAAGCCCGGCGAGGGCGGCCAGCTGCCCGGCACCAAGGTGTATCCGTGGATCGCCAAGACTCGCGGTACCACCGCCGGCGTGGGTCTTATTTCACCGCCGCCGCATCACGACATCTATTCCATCGAAGACCTGGCCGAGCTGATCCACGATCTCAAGAACGCGAATCGCGAGGCGCGCATCTCGGTGAAGCTGGTGGCGGAAGTGGGTGTAGGCACTATTGCTGCTGGTGTCGCCAAGGCGCACGCGGACGTGGTGTTGATCTCCGGCGCCGACGGCGGCACCGGCGCATCGCCGCTGACGTCGTTGATCCACGCCGGATTGCCGTGGGAGCTGGGCCTGGCCGAGACGCACCAGACGCTGGTCATCAACAACCTGCGTTCGCGCATCGTGGTCGAGACCGACGGACAGCTGAAGACCGGCCGCGACGTGGCCATCGCCGCATTGTTAGGTGCCGAGGAATTCGGCTTCGCCACCGCGCCACTGGTGGCGGTGGGCTGCATCATGATGCGCGTGTGCCACCTCAACACCTGCCCCGCGGGGGTGGCCACGCAGGATCCGCGCCTGCGCGAGAAGTTCGCCGGCAAGCCCGAGCACGCCGTGAACTTCATGCGCTTCGTCGCGACGCATCTGCGCGAGATCATGGCGCAACTCGGCTTCCGCAAGCTCGAAGACATGGTCGGCCGCGTCGACATGCTCGAGCCGCGCGCCGCCATCGATCACTGGAAAGCCAAGGGTTTCGACTTCAGCAACATCCTGTACGCGCCCGACGCCGGCCCCGAGATCGGCCGCTTCAAGCAGATCAGCCAGGATCACGGCATCGAGCGGTCGCTCGACGTCACCACGTTGTTAGGCCTGTGTGAGCCGGCGATCGCGCGCGGCGAGAAGGTCACGGCCGAACTGCCGGTGCGCAACGTCAACCGCGTGGTGGGCACCATCACCGGCAGCGAGGTCACGAAGAAGTGGGGTGTCGCAGGCCTGCCCGAGGACACCATCAAGATCCGTTTCAAGGGCTCCGCGGGCCAGAGCTTCGGCGCGTTCATGCCGAACGGCATGAGCTTTGCGCTCGAGGGCGACGCCAACGATTACTTCGGCAAGGGACTGTCGGGCGGCAAGCTCGCGGTGTTCCCGTCGCCACTGTCGTCTTTTCCGTCCGAGAGCAACATGATCATCGGCAACGTCGCGCTGTATGGCGCAACGAAAGGCGAAGTGTTCGTGCGCGGCATGGCCGGCGAACGCTTCGCGGTGCGCAACTCCGGCGTCGACACCGTCGTGGAGGCCGTGGGGGATCATGGCTGCGAATACATGACCGGTGGCCGCGTGGTGGTGTTGGGCCCCACCGGCCGCAACTTTGCCGCCGGCATGTCCGGGGGCATCGCTTACGTGCTCGATGAAAACAACGAATTTCCCGCGCGAGTCAACGCGCAGATGGTGGACGTCGAGCGCGTCGACGATCCGCAGGAAGCCGCCGCGCTGCGCACGCTGATCGAAAAACACGTGCAGTACACCGGCAGTGAACACGCCAAGACCATTCTTGCGGCCTGGGAAACCAAGCTGCCGAAGTTCGTGCGCGTGATCCCGAAAGACTACAAACGCGCGCTGGCCTGTCTCAAGCGGGCCCACGACCAGGGATTGTCGGGCGACGAAGCCATCATGGCGGCGTTTGAAGAGAACGCGCGCGACCTGGCGCGCGTCGGCGGAAATTAGGCGCGTATCAAGAGAAGAACTAGATAGATGGGAAAGCCAACCGGATTCATTGAATATTTGCGCGAGCTGCCGGTGGACCGCACTCCGGCCGAGCGCGTGCGCGACTGGAACGAGTTCCACCACCACATGGACGAGAAGCGCCTGCGTCAGCAGGGCGCGCGCTGCATGGATTGCGGTGTGCCTTTCTGCCACACGGGCAAGTTGATCTCCGGCATGGCCTCGGGTTGCCCGGTGAACAATCTCATCCCGGAGTGGAACGACCTGGTGTTCCGCGGCCTGTGGCGCGAGGCGCTCGAGCGGCTGCATCGCACCAACAACTTTCCCGAGTTCACCGGCCGCGTGTGTCCGGCTCCTTGCGAAGGGTCGTGCGTGCTCGGCATCAACGAACCGCCCGTCACCATCAAGAACATCGAGAACGCCATCGTCGACAAGGGCTTCGACGAAGGCTGGATCGTGGCCGAACCGCCGACGACGCGCACCGGCAAGAAAGTCGCGGTCATCGGCTCCGGTCCCGCGGGACTTGCCGCTGCCGCGCAGCTCAACAAGGCGGGCCATTCGGTGACCGTGCTCGAGCGCGCCGATCGTCCGGGCGGGCTGCTGACCTACGGCATCCCGAACATGAAGCTCGACAAGCGCGAGGTGGTGGCCCGCCGTATTTCGCTGCTCGAGAAAGAAGGCATCAAGTTCCTGTGCAATGCCACCGTCGGTGAAAACGTCGAGGCAGAACTGCTGATCAAGGATTTTGACGCCACGGTCATCTGTACCGGTGCCACCCTGCCGCGCGATCTGCCGGTGGAAGGCCGCAACCTCAAAGGCGTGCACTTCGCCATGGATTTCCTGACGTTGAGTACGCAGGCGGTCCTCAAGGACGCGCCCGACGCAACGCCGATGACCGCGAAGGGCAAAGACGTGATCGTGCTGGGCGGCGGCGACACCGGCACCGACTGCGTGGGCACCTCGATGCGCCATGGCTGCAAGACGATTACGCAGATCGAGATCATGGCAATGCCGCCCATGGATCGCGCCACGGACAACCCGTGGCCGGAATGGCCCAAGGTCTACAAGATGGACTATGGCCAGGAAGAAGCCGCCGCGCGTTTCGGCTCCGATCCGCGCGTCTATCTGACCACCGTCAAGAAGTTCAAGGACGATGGCGCCGGCAATCTCGCGGCAGTCGTCACCGTGAACATCCAATGGGAAAAGAACGACAAGGGTCAGTACATTCCCGTCGAGCAGCCCGGCAGCGAGAAAGAGCACCCGGCGCAGCTCGTGTTGTTAGCCATGGGTTTCCTCGGCCCCGAGCAGGCGCTGCTCAAGGATCTGAAGGTCGCGATCGACGCCCGCAGCAACGTCAAGGCGGAGTACGACAAGTACGGCACCAGTGTGCCGGGTGTGTTCGCCGCCGGCGACGCGCGCCGCGGCCAGTCGCTGGTAGTTTGGGCCATCAACGAAGGCCGTGGCGCCGCGCGCGAGTGCGATCGCTGGCTCATGGGCGCCACCGAGCTGCCCTAGGAATGGGGACACTCCCCATTTCCTAGCAAAAGGGGCCGCACCTCGACTACTTGCCGGGAGGCGCCGGCGGCGCCGCGGTTCTTTTCTCAATCTCGTCCAGCTTCGCTTCCATGAGCGGCCCGAAATACGCCTGAGGCTGCGATGGTGTGAAGCGCTCCCGGCGCTCGCGCCGCATGATCTCCCGGCGCGCCGCTTCGAAAGCCGCGCGCAGGCTGCGCGCCCCGGGCAGCGAGTCGCGATAGAAGGCCTCGCCGAAATAGGTGAGGTCCCGATCGTCGGAGCAGCCGAACGAGGTGCGGCTTCGCGAGGCGGCGGTCAAGACGATGGTGTGGTTGTCCGCGAGCTCGTCGATGAATCCACCAGCGTAACAAGCCGAGATCACGATGACTTTCCAGCGGATGCCCGAATCGCGCAGCATGTCGGCAAGTTCGTCGGCGTCGAGCGCCGAGTCTTCCATCCCGGTGTTGGTGACTGACAGCGCGGCACCCTTGTAACCATGCGATGAGAGCGCGAGGAACAGCACGTCGTCTTCATCCATGACCTTGCCGAGCGCGGCAAGCGTGTGGTCCAGACTGGGGGCGGTGGCCAGCGGATAGGTGGTGAGGTCGCGGCGATCGTTGATGAGGCGGATGGACCTATCGGCGGACTGGTAGCGCTGCGCGATGCGGGAATCCGCCAGCGCGATCTCTTCGGCGAACACGCGCTGCTCACCGAACCCGGCGAAACCCACGAAATACATCTGCGCTCCGGACTGCGCGGCATTGGCCACGCGCGCCACCTCGCGGTCGATATGCACGAACTGCGCGGCCCAGAATGCGTCGGCGTCCTCCGGACGCGCCAGTCCAGGCGCCACGAACAGCAGCAGGAAGAATAGACAGGCTCTCATCGCGTGCCCCAAGTCTGGCAGAACCGGAAGGGGAATGGGGTTCGCGAGAATTGTTCGCGGACCGATTCCGCTGCAGAATGCGCGGCGTCCGACAACAAGAACCTCCGACAACGAGTCCAGGGAGATCGTCATGACCGAGCTCAGTGCGCTTTGGCTGCCCATTCTGTTAGGTGCCGTGTTCGCGTTCATCGCCAGCAACCTCATTCACATGGTGCTGCCGTGGCACAAGAACGAATACCCGCCGTTACCCGATGAAGAGAAGGCACGCGCCGCCATCGGCGCGCTCAACGTGCCGCCGGGCGACTACATGATGCCGCGCTGCAATTCCATGAAGGAAATGGGTTCGCCGGAGTTCAAGGAAAAGCAGCACCAGGGGCCAAACTGGATCATCACCGCGCTGCCCGCGGGTGAGCACGGAATGGCCGCAATGATGATCCAGTGGTTCCTGTTCTTGTTGTTGGTGGCGTTCTTCGCCGCCTACATCGCCAGCCACGCGCTGGCGCCGGGCGCGCACTACGACGAGGTCTTCCGCTACATCGGCGCAACGGCATTCATGGGCTTCTCGATGGCGCAGTTGCCGCAGTCGATCTGGTATCGCCGTGCCTGGGGCACGACCTTCAAGCTCATGTTCGACGGCTTGATCTACGCCTGCCTCGTGGCCGGGGCGTTCGGCTGGCTGTGGCCCAAGGCCATCGAGATGTGAAATGGGGGATGCCCCATTTCTCAGGGCTTCGCCGCATCCGGCCTCGGCACCGTGCGCAGACAGATGAGCACGCAGCAGAACACGAACACGCCGGACACTAGATAGGGCGCGCCTGGCAGCACCAGGGGCGCGGCGGGCGTCGAGAAATAGCTGAACAGGTGCGTCATGAAGATGGGCGAGATGATCGCGGCGATGCTGGCGATGCTCGCCACCGCGCCCTGCAGCTCTCCTTGTGCCGAAGGCCCTGCCTGCTTCGACATCACGCTTTGCAGCGCCGGATTGGCGATGCCGCCGAGCGAACCGAGCACGATCGCCGGATAGATCATCCAGCCCTGCGGCACGAGCGCGTAGCCGACGAAGCCCAGCGTCATCAGCAAGAACCCGATCACGATTGCGCGGCGTTCACCGAGCTTCGGCACCGCGTAACCGGTCAGGCCGCCCATGACGATCACGGTCATCACACCGACGAAGGTCAGCGACCAGCCGGTCTCCGCCGGCCCCCAGCCGAACTTGTGCTGCGTGTAGAACATCCACACCGCGGGCAGGGAATCGTGCGCCACCTGGTAGAGGAACACGGCGAACAGCAGCCCGGCGATCATGGGTAGATGGGTGAGGCTGGTGAGCGCGCCGAATGGATTGGCGCGCGCCCACTCAAACTTACGCCGGCGTTCCACCGGCAGCGATTCCGGCAACGCAAACCAGCCGAACGCCACGTTCGCCAGCGCCAATGCGGCTGCCACGAAGAAAGGCGCGCGCACGTCGAAATGCTCGGCGACGAATCCGCCGATCACCGGTCCCAACGTGAAACCAAAACCCCAGGCGCCGCCGATGAAGCCGAAATTCCTGGCGCGATTGGTGTCGTCGCTGATGTCGCCGATGTACGCGCCGGCCGTCGAGAATGACGCGCCGAACACGCCGGCGAATGCGCGGCCCACGAACAGCCAGGCCATGGAGGTGGCGAGGCCGGTCAGCAGGAAATCCACGCCGAACGCGAACAGCGAACCGAGCAGGATCGGCCGGCGGCCGAAACGATCGCTCAGGTTTCCGAACACCGGCGCCATGAAGAACTGCAGCAGCGCATACACCGCCATCAGATAGCCGCTCCAGTCCGCAGCGGTGCTCACGGGCTCGCCGGTGAGCGTCATGATCACACCGGGCAGCGAGGGGATGATGATGCCGAAGCCCAGACTGTCGATGAACACGGACAGCAGGACGAACGTCAGCGCGGCGCGGGATGAAGTCATGGGGGCGGGCATTGTCCGGTATATGTCCTATTGCGTGCTAGGATTTCCGGGCGTTGCATCCAGCATCGAATCAGCCGCGTAGAACCAGCATGAACCGGACCGACACGTTGCCGCCGGAGATCGAGCTCGCCCAGCTGCTGCAGAAATGCGCGGCCCAGGACACGGCGGCCTTCCGCGCGTTGTACGACAAGACTTCGCCCATTCTGTTCGCGCGCCTGCTGCGCATGCTGCGCAGGCGTTCGGTCGCCGAAGAAGTCTTGCAGGACGTGTACGTGCGCATCTGGCAGCGCGCCGCGCAGTTCGAGGCGCATAGAGGCCGCGCGCTCGCGTGGATGGTGACCATCGCGCGCTACTGCGCCATCGACCTCATGCGCCGCGAACGCATGACGCTGGTCTCCGACGACTCGCTGGCCGAGATCGCCGACGAGTCCGGCGGCGAAGCCGGCGGCATCGAGAAACCCAACAACTTCGACTTCTGCATCGAGCAGCTGAACGACAACACGCGCCAGTGCCTCACGCTCGCGTTCGTGGAAGGCCGTTCGCACGATGAGATCGCGCGGCTCACCACCAATCCACTGGGAAGTGTGAAGAGCTGGATTCGCCGCGGCCTGCTGGCGCTCAAGGAATGCCTGTCGAGCGAGAGGCAGGCGACATGAAGAGCGCCAATCGTGAACTGGTGGACCGCCTCGCCGCGGAATACGTACTCGGCACGCTGCGGTACCGCGCGCGCCGGCGCTTCGAGCGCTGGCTGCTGTCGCCGCAGGTGGGGGCGCTGGTGAAAGCCTGGGAAGAAAGGCTTGCGGGTCTCGAACCGCAGCTGGTACCGGTGGCTCCGCCGGCCACGGTGTGGCGCGGCATCGAAGACCAACTGGATCTGCGCAAGTTGCAGCGCCAACCCGCCATGCGCTGGCTGGCCATCGCCGCCTCGCTCATCTTCTTCGTGGTGCTGGGCGTGTTCCTCACGCGCCAGCCGCAGCAGGCACAGCTCGCCTCGACGCAGCGGTCGGCACTGCAATCCGAATCGCGGACTATCTACTGGAACGTCGAAGTCCTCGGCGATCACCAGGAGCTCAACCTGCACGTGAGCACGGTGCATGATCTGCCGCCCGGCAAGGCACACGAGCTCTGGGCGTTGCAGGAAGGCGGCGCACCGGTGTCGCTCGGCCTGATGCCGCACACCGGCGACCACCACCGCGTGCTCAACGCGGTTCAGCGTGCGGCGCTTGCCCACTCGAAACAGATCGCAGTCACGCTGGAACCCGAAGGCGGCTCGCCCTCGGGCGCGCCGACCGGCCCGGTCCTGCTCGTAGCCCCGCTCGCGAAGGCCTGATCCGGGCCGGATTTAGACCGACAGGCGGGTGTGAAGTCGTTCTCAATCCGGGACTTACGGGCACCCGCATTATGAGAGCTGCGCCCGCCTTCGCTGCAGTGCGGCTGCCAAAATCGTACCTATGAGAGAGCCGTCTGGTCACGGCATCCGCGGCCTCAAAAACCGCGGGTGCCTTTTTGCTTTGCTGGTGCTCGCGCTGTTCGGCGCGAACGATGCCGGCGCGCAGACCATCACGCGCTATATACGCGATACCGGCCACATCAACTTCGTGACCACCGGCGGTTCGCTGCGCGACAGCGATACCAGCACCTGCACTGTCAACGCCACCAGCACCACGGCGCTGTCGGGCATTCCCGCGGGCACCACCATCCGCGATGCCTACCTGTACTGGGGCGGCTCGGGGGGCACGGCCGATACCTCGGTCACGCTCAATGGCAATACCGTCACCGCCTCGCGCACGTTTGCCGCCACCTACACCGGCGTGACACCGAACCTGCCGTACTTCGGCGCGTTCGCCAACGTCAAGAGCATCGTGGCCGGCAACGGCAACTACACCTTCGGCGGCCTCACCGTCGTCACCGGCTCGCCGCATTGCGACGTGAGCGCGGTAGTTAGCGGCTGGAGCCTCATCGTCGTGTACGAATCGGCCACCGAGCGGCTGCGCGCCATCAATCTCTACGACGGCCTCGCGCCGTTCCGCGGCAGCCAGGTGATCCTGACCCCCGATGGCTTCCGCGTGCCGCCTGCGAACATCGACGGGCGCATCGCCGTGTTCACGCTCGAGGGCGACCCGGCCAACTCCGGGCAGATGAACGGCATCGACGAGGCGCTGCGCTACAACGGCAGCCTGCTCGATGACGGCATCAACGTGACCGGCAGCGTGCCGCTGATCCAGCAGTTCGATGGCACCATCAACACCCAGGGCATCGCCACCAGCTACGGCATCGACGTCGACCAGTACGACATCACGTCGTTGCTTTCGCCCGGCCAGACCAGCGGCACCACTACCTACTCGGCCGGCGCCGACCTGGTGCTGTTGATGGCGCAGATCGTCAGCGCCACGTCCGATCCGGCGGTCGACCTGAGCGCCACGATGACGCACACCGGTACGTTCGTCGCCGGCGGCACCGGCACGTACACCATCACCGTGTCGAACGCGGCGGCCTCGGAACGCGAGGACAACACGGTCACGGTGACCGACACGTTGCCCGCGGGGCTGACGTACAACTCCTCGAGCGGCACGGGCTGGACCTGCGGCGCCGTCGGCCAGGTGGTGACCTGCACGCATCCGGCGACGCTGAATCCCGGTGCATCCTTCCCTGCGCTGAGCCTGGTGGTGAACGTGGCGGAAGCCGCGGCGGCGTCCTTCACCAACAACGCGATCGTCAGCACGCCGAGCTATGAGCTCGTCACGTCCAACAACACGGCGAGCGATCTCACGGCGACCATCGACCCGACTCTGTCGACGTCGACCAAGACGGTGGTCGATCTCAACGGCGGCGAGGCTTCGCCCGGCGACACGCTGCGCTACACGATTGCGCTCAATGAAAGCGCCGGCGGCCAGGCGATCAACGTCTCGCTGACCGACAGCATTCCCGACAACACCAGCTTCGGCGGGTTCGTGTCGATTCCCGTGGGCGCCACCAGCGCCTTCGCGGCGCCGCCCGCCGGCACGAACAACAATGGCCAGATCACAGTGTCCGGCATCACGGTTCCGGCGAGCAGCACCGTGAACGTAGTGTTTGACGTCACGGTGATCGCCGGCACTGCGCCCGGCGAAACCATCGACAACACCGCGACGGTCAACAATCCGAACGGCCCGGAGAACAACCCCGCCGCGCCGCAGGTCATCGTCAACCCATCGCTGATTCCGAGTGCCGGCGTGAAATTCATCTACCTGCGTCGCGATGCCGCCAACGTGCGCTCGCTGTCGCGAAATCGGCCGAGCGCCGCGGACACCAATGACGCGGTGGCGACCGGCGCGTCGAGCAACTGGGTCATCACGCCGGCGCTGCAGAAGGCGCTGGTGGTGCCCACCGGCAACATTCCCGTGCGCCTGTGGCTCTCGCGCAATGGCGGAACCGGCGCACGCAACATCACTGTCACGCTCACCTCGAGCGCCGGTGGCTTGAGCGTCACGCAGACCCAGTCGGTCAATCCGAACAGCAGCACCACCACGCCGGCGCTGGTGAGCTTCACGCTCAACAACACCACGCTGCGCACCGTGCCCGTGGGCGCCACGCTCACGTTGAATGTGGCGAACGCCGCCTTCGCCAATACCATCACCATCTGGCCGAACGGCAATGCCGGCACCACCGGCGGCGTGCCTAACAACTCGCGCGTCGAGCTCAATACCACCACGGTCATCAACGTCGACAGCGTCGGCATGTTCAGCGCCGCCTTCAACGGCGGCGTGGCACAGAGCACTTTCTACCCCGGCACCAACGTGTTCGTGCGCGCGCAGATCAGCGACCCGTTCGGCAGCTTCGATATCTCGAGTGCGCGCATCACCATCATCGACGCCGCCAACGTCACGCAGGTCAACAACCAGGTCATGACGGCGCAGGGCGCGCCGGCCACGTGCAATTCGCTGACCGCCTCGACCTGCATTTTCCAGTACCAATACACGTTGCCCGCTTCGCCGTCGCTCGGTGGATGGACCGTGCGTGTCACGGCCAACGAAGGCATCGAGGGCACCGTCACCGATCTGGGCGTCGGCAATTTCACCGTGGTGATCCCGCAGCCTTCGCTCACCATCCTCAAGACTTCGGTGGTGCTCTCGGATCCGGTGAACAACTCCACCAACCCGAAACGCATTCCGCTGGCGGTGGTGCGCTACGACGTGAGCGTGACCAACAGTGGACCGGGCACCGTCGATTCCGGCACGCTCGTGATCACCGATCCCATTCCCACCGACGCGGCGATGTATGTATCGACCAGCGCGGGCAATCCCGTGGTGTTCGTGAACGGCGCGACCGCGAGCGGGCTCACCTACACGTACGCGACCAACGTGACGTATTCGTCCACTGGCGTGGCTGGACCCTGGCTGTACACGCCGGTGCCCGACGTGAACGGCTTCGATCCAGCCGTGCGCGCAGTACGTATCGCGCCGGCGGGCGTCATGAGCGCCGCGGGCAGCGGCAATCCCTCCTTCACGGTCCAATTCCGGGTTCAGATCAACTAAAGAACCGCCGATTGCACCGGATCGAAGCGATTTCGGAGCAAGTGCACCCATCCTGGGATGTCACTTTCCAGACAGGCCGTCAGAAAGCCGATTTACGGCCTTTCCCGCTGATTTCCGCTGCGGGCGAGTTGGCACGCAGATTGCTTTATCTAGTTCGTCTGCGGAATGTTCTCCTCCCCCCTCGTGAGACTTTTTGCTGGACAGACGCGTACAGGAACGGAAGGGCCTGTACGCGTTTTTTTTTGCCCCGCGGCTGCATGTGGAAAACCACTAGCGCAAGGGCCATGGCTGATCCCTTGAAGGCCCAGGCCTCCACGACAAGTAAAAAGCGCTGACACGAATAGCGCTCGTGCATGGCTACAGTCCCCCCATGCGAATCCCGCTTGCAGTGATGTTGTGCCTCGCCACCGGCGTCTGTGCCGCCTCGAACTACCGTGACGTGCAACGCGCCGTCGATGACGACCAGCTGCTGCAAGCCGCTGGCGTCACGCCGGCCGATGCGCAGCTGCGCAAGCAATGTTCCGCGGCCGTGGTGGAAACCGATGATCCGCCCGAATTCTTCGACTGTGTTTATGTTCAAACCGACAAGAACCTGAACCTCTTCAGCCTGGAAGACGGGTATCTCCTGTCGGAACTGCAGCTGACGCTCAGCAACGTGGACGGCGTGGCGCTGCAGCACATGGGCCGCTACTCGCAGGTGCAGATTTTCAGCGGCCATCGCGTCGCCGCGCTCTACATCCACGGCAAGCAGTGGATCGACCCGGCGCAGACCGAAGGCGTGTACGAATGGCTGCTCGGGCACGGCGTGCGCCCGCACGAACCGCGCCGGTGGATCGGCCCCTAGAAAATGCGCCTTGACAAACGAACGCGTGCGCCTAGAATGCGCGCCCTCATGAAACCTAACTACCTGAAACTTAAGTTCACGCCTGCGTTCGCGGCGCCGCCGCCCGATGGTGGGCGTGACGATCTGATCTGCTAGCCCTTCAATTGCGGAGGGCGGCGTTCGGCTGCTCTCCGGCAAGTCTCGACAAGGCCCCGGTCGGCTGCCACCACCGGGGCCTCGTCATTTGGGGCGAGGCCCCAGCGCTCGAGAGACTTGCCGTGACACTGCACAAACTATTGCCGGAACAGACGGATGACCGCGCGCCGATGAGCGTGCGCGTGGTGCTGAATCACGAACTCAGCGACATCAGCGACGCGATCGTGCGCACGCGCGCCATCCAGGCGTTCGAACACGCCGCCCAGTGCTATCCCATTCATCGCGTCGTGCGTTGCGCCGTGCGCCGCAAAATCGTGGACGTGTTCGACGACCTTGCGCTGCAGATGGGCTGTTCAGCGCAGCGCATGGACGAGGGCAGCCTGCTGCTGGATGCGCCCGGGGTATTCATCGGCGCCGAGGGCTACACCAAGGGCGAGTATGTCTCGTGCTGGTTTCGAGTGTGGACCGACTCGTTGGCGCGACTCGAAGAAGTGCGCCAGCGCATCCTGCGCGTGGTCGGCGATCAGCGCATGCGCGAACAGATGTTCGTGGTCGATTGGAATTTCTGCAACGCGCGCGGCGTACTGCTCAGCACTTCATTCGACGAAATCGCCGACGAACTTTTGCTGGACGAGGCGTATCCCTCGCTTGACAAGAGCATCGACCAGTTCATCCAGGGGTACCTGCATGCGCGCGAAACGGTGTTGATCCTCCAGGGACCGCCGGGCACGGGAAAGACGCGCTTGGTTCGCGCGGTGCTGGCGGCGATGTCGCGGCGCAAGGGGGACAGCGCCAAGGTCATGTACACCGCCGACAAGCGCGCCTTGGAGAACGACGAGATCTTCGTCGACTTCATCACCGGTTCGCATGACGCGTTCGTGATCGAGGACGCCGATCATCTGCTCAAGGCGCGCACCAGCGGCAACTTCGAGCTGCACCGCTTTCTAGGCGTCGCCGATGGCGTCGTGCGTGCGCAGAGTCGCAAGGTGATCTTCACGACCAACCTGCCCAATATCAACGACATCGACGATGCGTTGCTGCGGCCCGGACGCTGTTACGCGGTGAAAAACCTGCGCAACCTCACGCCCGACGAAGCCCGGCGACTCGCGCGAAAGATTTGCGGCGAGGATGCGGGGTTGGCGGAGCAGGCTTGCAGCAAGCTCACGGCGGCGGAAGCGAAGGCGTACTCGGTGGCGCAGGTGTATCGCGCCTGCGGTTGACGACTACTTGAGGTGCACGCGGTAGAAGACTATGTATTCGCCTTCACCCGGATCGATTTCGACACACCAGCCGCCGTCTTTCAGGTCGCGATACAGGTTCGCGGCGATCCAGCCGACCACCGGCGTGCGGCGCAGCTGAGGCGTGAGAATCCGTGCGCGCAGGTCGCTGTTTTTCGGAAAAGGTAGCGGCGCGAGACCCGGCGTGGGCTCGAGCAGCTGCGAGCTTTCGAAGTTGGATGGCGCGCGCTTGCGCGCGGCCCTGGCGTCGAGATCCAGCTGGTGAGGAATGTCGAGCGGCGCAGCCGACGCGATCAGGACTTTTCCGGCGTTATCGCCGGCAACACCGCGCGCGGGCACAAACAACAGCGACGCCGCAAGTGTGCAGAGCGCGAACCCGAACATGCGACCCTTGCGGATCATCGAACGACCTCGCCAGATTGTTGGGTGCACTCAGCGTAGAAGCCCGCACACGGCGCGCGCAATAGTTGGAGGTGCAATTCGCCGCATTCGCGAAGCAAGTCGCGATTATTGTCTGGTTCCCGGATTGCGCCATGGTCTCGCCACAAAGAGATGTTTGCGTGAACTGCTTCTTGCGTCACAGCGTGAAGCAGGCGTAGCTTCCACCTCACAACACGAGGTGTGTCATGGCTCGCGTACCCGTCGTCGAATCTCCGTGCCCCATCGCCGGCAAAGCGCTTCCACCCGGCGCCACCGAACACTGCACGCTGTGCGATCGCTCCGTGCACAACCTCGATCTCATGAATTCGCGCCAACGTACGGAGTTCATGAGCTCGTGCAGCGGCAAAGTCTGCGTGGCGTACATCGTGCGCGTGCCGGTGAGCAGCTTGCGAAGGCGCGGCCTCGTGGCCGCAATCGCAGCGGCGGCGCTCGTGAGCTTGCCGGTGGCAGCGGAAGAGCCGCTCGTGCAAGGCATGTCGCCGGTCGGTAATCCGAACCAGCTCCCGAACTGCGACGACTATGAAGATATGGTCATCACGGGCGGGGTGCACAGAGGCGACCAAGCCGAATGGAAAGACGACGGACGGGATGCGCCGCCGGATCTGCCGGTCATCGAAGACGACGGCAGGTAGCTAGTTCGACGCGCTTTTGCGCGGCACCACGTGCGCCGCGCTGGTCATCGTCAGGTCATGCGCAAGATTCGCCCCGGCAGAATGATTCATCGGGCTGCCGTCGTAGCTGACCGCGAATGCCAGGTGGGTACTGTCGAAAGTCCCGATGGCCGCATCGAAACTCTGCCAGCCACTTCCCGTCCACGCCTGCACCCAGGCGTGCGGCACGAACACATGGCGGTGCCCTTCGAAATGGCGTGCGTACACCCGGCCGATGGCGACGCGCGTGGGTATGCCGGCGGCCCGTCCCAGTGCCGCCAGCAGCACGGCGTACTCGGTGCAGTCGCCGCGCTTGGTGTCGTACGCCTCGAGTGCCGTGCCGTAACCCAGCATGTCGATGTGCTCCACCGACATGTGGTCGCGAACAAAGGTGGTCAGGCGTCTCATCTTCGCGGCGTCATCGCCGGCGCCGGCCGTGAGCGCGACTGCGCGCCGTGCCAGTCTGTCGTCGGCGGATTGCAGCCATGGCGTGGCCTGTAATCCCCGCTGGCGTTCGTCGGCCGAAAGCGCCACCGGATCCAATGCACATTCAGCGCACACCTGGATATAGGTAGTGAGGCCGTCGCTCCAGGTGCGCTGGCCCGCGCCCGCTGGCAATGGCGGCGCCATCCCATGGTTGTCGAAGCCGTAGCGGATCTTGGCGCGCATGTCCTTGGTCGGAATGCGATAGGGGGACTTCTGCAGCTGGTCGCCCACATGATCGAACGTCTCGCTTTTCGCCAGCGCGCCGGCTTCGCTGCTGTCCACGAATGTGAGCTCGAGCGAACCCATGCGCATGGATTCGCGCACCACCACGCCCGCCGGGTCGATTTGCAGCAGGCTGGCCGTGACCTGGCGCGCGGAGCGCACGCGACGTTCGACGCGCGCCGTTCCGTCGTCCGTTCTGCGCGTGAGCTCCACGTCAACCACCGCGAGCTTCACCGGATCCCAGGACTTGTATGAGAGCGGTTCGCGCGCTTCGTCACGGGCGACGGCGGCCAGCCAGCTGTGCGCAAACAAGTCGGACTTGAGGCCGGGCGCGGCGCCCACGAGCGTTTGCGTGCTCATCGCGCGGCCCACGCCATTGGCGACGACGAGGTTTTCACCCTCGACGTGGGCGTCGATGAGCGAATGGCCCTCGCGCGTCTTCACCTCTCGCCTCATGCGCAGCAACGCACCGTCCGGCGCGCTATCCGTGTCGACGCTCACGCGATAGCTCACGCGCCGGCCGGGTGCACCCAGCTGAATCTCGACGCGTTCGGATTCGAGCAGCCGGCCGCCTTCCTCGCGGCGCGTGATCTCGGCGTGGCCGATTTTGCGTTCGCCCACGAGCACGCGCTGCCAGCGACGGCTGTCGGCGTTCGCCGCGCCCGAGACGGCGAGCAGCGCCAGCGCTAATGCCAAACGTGCATGCACAAACAACTTGCCCCCCGATACACTGCGTCGCTACAGGGTATTCGAAGAAGAACGTGACCGTCGACCAAACCATCAACTCCTGGCTCGCGCCGATCGCCGACTGGTTGGGCAAGGTCGTGTTCTTCTCCGTGCCCGTGGCGGGCGCGAATCTGCAGCTCATCGTCGTGTGGCTCATCGTTGGAAGCATCGTCTGCACGTTGGCGTTTCGCTTCATCAATCTGCGCGGATTCCGTCACTCGATAAGAGTGATCCGCGGCGACTATTCCAGTCACGACCACCCCGGCGAAGCCACGCCTTTTCAGGCGCTGAGCACGGCGGTTTCCGGTACGGTCGGCCTGGGCAGCATCGGTGGCGTGGCTGTGGCCGTCACCGTCGGCGGCCCGGGCGCCACACTGTGGATGATGCTGGCGGGCTTTCTCGGCATGAGCACGAAGTTCGCCGAGGTCACGCTCTCGGTGAAATACCGGCGCGTGCGCGAAGACGGCACAGTGACCGGCGGCGCGATGTATTACGTGCACGAGGCGCTCAAGCGCCGCGGCATGCCCCGGCTCGGGAAATTTCTGGCGGCCTTTTTCTGCGTGGCCGCGGTCGGCGGCTCGGTAACCATCTTCCAGGTCAACCAGGCCTACAAACAGGTTCAGGCGGTCACCGGTTTCGACTACGCCTTCGTCTTCGGCCTTGTGATCGCCGTGTGGATCGGCATCGTGTTGTTTGGTGGCGTGCGGCGCATCGTGAAGTGGACTGACAAGCTTTCGCCGTTCATGTGCCTGCTGTACATCGTGGCCTGCCTGGTCGTGCTCGGCGTGAACTACGCCCGCATCCTGCCGGCTCTCGTCACCATCGTGCGCGAGGCTTTCGTGCCGCACGCGGTCGCCGGCGGCTTCATCGGCGCGCTGATCATCGGTTTCCGTCGCGCCGCGTTCGCCAACGAGGCGGGCATCGGCTCCGCGCCCATGGCACATGCCATGGTGCGAACCAAAGAGCCCATGTCCCAGGGCTTTGCGGCGTTGATGGAGCCGTTCCTCGACACCGTCATCATCTGTCTGCTCACCGCGCTGGTGATTGTCGTGAGCGGCGTGCAACAGACCAGCTCGAATACGGATATCTCGCTGACTTCGGACGCATTCGCCACCGTGGTGTCGTGGTTCCCGGCCGTGCTCGCCATCGTCGCGGTGCTGTTCGCGCTGTCCACCGTGCTGGCCTGGGGCTACTACGGCGAGCAGGCGTGGACGTGGCTGTTTTCCGAGAAAAAGAGCAGCCGCGTCGCTTACCGGTTGTTCCTGTGCACCATGCTGTCGGTCGCGCCCACGTTCTCCATCGACCAGGTGGTGAACATCGTCGACTCGTGCAGTTTTCTCATGGCCATTCCCAACATCATCGGAATCTATCTATTTCTGCCCGAGCTGCGTGCCGACCTCGCCAGCTACTGGGAGCGCGTTGTGAAGGGCGGAGCGGGGAGAAATCATGTCGCGTAAGTCATACCTGTGGACCTTGGGCGTGATCTACGCCGTCTGGTGGGTGGCCATGGCCATCTCGCCGCTCGAATTTGCCGACTGGGTCATGGAAAACGTGCTGGTGGTGTTCGGCCTGGCGCTGCTGCTGTTCACGCGCAAAGCGTTCCCGCTGTCGCGCATCTCCTATACCTGCATCTTCGTGTTCATGATGTTTCACGCGCTCGGCGCGCACTACACCTATGCGAAGGTGCCGTACCAGGAGTGGCTGCCGTTTCTCGCCGGCGGCCGCAATCACTTCGATCGCCTGGTGCATTTCCTGTACGGGCTGCTGCTCGCCTACCCGATCCGCGAAATGTTCCTGCGCATCGGCAACGTGCGCGGCTTCTGGGGATACTTCCTGCCGCTCGATCTCACCATGTCCACGTCCATGCTGTACGAGCTCATCGAGTGGGGCGCCGCGGAAACCGTGGGCAAGGATCTCGGCGCCGCCTATCTAGGCACGCAGGGCGACATCTGGGATGCGCACAAGGACATGGCGCTGGCTTCGCTCGGCGCTTTGATCGCCATGATCGTGACGGCGCTGATCAATCGGTCCATGCAGCGGGATTTCGCGGCGGAGTGGGCCGACAGCATCCGCGTGAAGCGGCGCAAGCCGCTGGGCGAGGAAGCGCTGGAGAACTCGATTTAATGTGGACATTGTTGATTTGCTGGCAAATCAGAAATGCCCCCACTAAGGTGATGGCATGAATGTCCCGAACGCGCACGGCCTCACGCAGCTCCGCGATGCGCTGCGCAAATTCGCCGAAGAACGCGATTGGGACCAGTACCACAGCCCCAAGAACCTGGCGTCGGCGCTGTCCGTCGAGGCCGCCGAGCTGCTCGAGCGCTTTCAGTGGCTGACCGAAGACCAGTCGCGCAATCTTTCGCCCGAAGAACTGGCGAAAGTGCGGCACGAAATGGCCGACGTGCTGAACTACCTGGTGCGGCTCGCCGACAAGCTCGACGTCAATCTGCTCGAAGCGGCCAGGGAGAAAATCCAGCTCAATGCGCAGAAATACCCGGTGGACAAGTCACGCGGCAGCGCCAAGAAATATTCCGAATTCTGATGACCACATGGTTTTAGCTTTTGCCGTTCGACAAGCGCAGAATCGGCCGCGGAAACCCAGATAAAGGTCCGGCATGCCCACTAACTACATCCTCGTCGATTTCGAAAACGTGCAACCCGACAGCCTCGCGGCGCTGGCCAACGGGACGGTGAAGGTCAAGGTGTTCGTGGGAGCCGCCCAGGCCAAAGGGCGCATCTCGTTCGAACTCTCGCACTCGATGCAGCTGCTGGGTGCCAATGCCGAGTACGTGAAAATCTCGCGCACCGGCAAGAACGCCGTCGACATGCATATCGCGTACTACATCGGCCGGCTTCTCGAGAAGGATCCGAGCGCGGCCATCCACATCGTGTCGAAAGACACGGATTTCGACCCGCTCATCGAATACCTGCATGCCAGGGGCATCACCTGCAAGCGGGTGAAATCGATCGGTGAGATTCCGAAGCAGGTGGTGCCGCGCGCGCCCGTGCCCGCCAAGGGTGTGGTCAAACACACCCCGCATGTGCCGAGCCCGCGTCGGCCGCACGCCGAAAAGCTCGCGCCCATCATCAAGCATCTGCATTCGCTGAGCGGCAAGCCCGCCACCAGCAAGAAACTTGCGCAGACCATCGCCAGCTATTTCAAACAACATGGCGGCGAGCTCGGGGACAAGACCGTGGCGCTGCTCATCGATGAGCTGGTGCGGCTCAAATACGTGAGCCAGACCGGCACCAAGGTCAACTACCATTTGAATTGACCGCACCGGTTTGACGCGACGCGGGAAGATTCTGTCAGACATTTCCGCAAACTGATCGTGCGAGCAGGCGCGCGCCCCGCGCCAACGCTAGACTTCCGCCGCTCTAACAATGGCAGAAGGGACTCTCCGTGCGAATCAAGATCCTGTCGATGGCTTTGATGTTTTCCGCGTTGCTGGCGGCGCCCGCGGCGCAGGCGCAATGGACCGGCAAGGCTGAGCTCGGCGTGCTGCTGTCCAGCGGTAACACCGAGGCCAAGTCGGCCAACGCCAAGGTCGACCTCAAACACGAGAGCGAGAAGTGGATCAACGCGTTCTTCGTCGGCGCCCTCTACGGCGAGAACGCCGCTTTCGCGACGGCGCAACGCTACGAGGCGAAGTACCAGGCCGATTTCAAGATCAACGATCGGCTGTCGTGGTTCGGCGCGCTGCGCGCCGAGCAGGACCGCTTCAGCGGTTTTGCTTACCAGGCCACGGTGTCCACCGGCGCCAGCTACAAGTTCATCGACAACCCCAAGACCAAGCTGCAGGCCTCGCTCGGCGCCGGTTATCGGCGGCTCAAGAGTGAAACGCTGGTGAAGACGGATGCGGGCGAAGTCATCGATCGCATCGAGGGCGAAGTGGAAAGCGATCCGGTGGCCACGCTGAGCTCGGACTTCGAGCACAGCTTCAACGAGCACACCAAGATCACCAACAAGTTGCTGGTGGAAGCCGGCTCCGACAACACCGCCGTGCAAAACGACATCTCGCTGCAGGTGAGCATGACGGATACGCTGGCGCTGGCTGTCGGCTTCGGCGTGCGTTACAACACCGATCCGCCGCCGTTGGCCGAAGACACCGACCTGCTCACCACCATCAACCTGGTCTACAACATCAAGTGAAGATGAAGCGGATTTTGTTAGCGGGTTTGTCGAGCGCGGCCGTCGTGCTCGCGGGCGAGCCCGTGGTGCCGCAAGCGCCGGCCGGTGTGGGCAGCAGTGCCAGCATCAGCGTTGGCGGCGGGCCGCACGCCGGCAAGTACGCATTCGCGCCGACGGAAGCCTGCGTGATCGCCGCGTTCGGCGACAAGCCGCTGAGCCTGTCCGTGGTGTTGTCGTCGGAGAATTCATCGTTGTCGGTCGACATGCCGAGCCTCGAGGCGAAGCACGCCAACGAAATCCAGATCGTACTGGTGGTGGCGGACACGAAGGCGGGCGCGACCAAGAAGGGCACGGCCAGCACCACCTACGAAATAGATACCCGGCCCGACGCCGTGCTCGAGCCATATCAGAAAGCCGAGCGTGCGAACCGGGGGATGGCGGGCAAAGCGAAGACGCAGCTCATGACCCAGGGCAGCAGCGCGCTGCTGAGCTTCAGCGGCGAGACGGCCACCGGCGTGAAGCTCGACGGTGAGATCACCTGCCGGAAGATGTAATCGGGACATTGAGCAACCGGGGCCCCGGTTTGCCTATTTACTCTTATATATGGCGTGCGTAAGGTGCCTCGCCCGATAAAAACAAGCAGGGGAGATTTTCATGCCCATTCTCAAGCGTTCCGTCGCCGAGTTGTTAGGCACGTTCTGGCTCGTATTCGGCGGCTGCGGCAGTGCCGTACTGGCCGCGAAATTTCCGGAGGTCGGCATCGGCCTCGTCGGCGTGTCGCTCGCGTTCGGACTCACTGTCGTCACCATGGCGTATGCCGTCGGTCACATCTCTGGCGGACATTTCAATCCCGCGGTCACGCTCGGATTGCTGGCCGGCGGACGCGTGAAGCCCGCGGACGTGGTGCCTTACATCGTTGCGCAGGTGGTTGGCGCGGTGCTCGCCGCGTGGTTGCTCGCGACCATCGCTTCCGGCAATGGCACGGATGCGCTGGCTGGCGGCCTCGCTTCGAATGGATTCGGCGATCACTCGCCGGGCGGCTACTCGCAGACCAGCGCGCTCATCACCGAAGTGCTGATGACGTTCTTCTTCCTGTTGATAATCCTCGGCGTAACAGACCCGCGCGCGCCCGCCGGATTTGCGCCGCTCGCCATCGGTCTTGCGCTGACGCTGATTCACCTGGTGAGCATTCCGATCACCAACACGTCCGTGAACCCGGCCCGCAGCACGGGTCCCGCGTTGCTGGTCGGCGGCTGGGCGCTGCAGCAGCTGTGGCTGTTCTGGGTCGCGCCGGTGGTCGGCGCCGTCATGGCCGGCGGAGTGTGGCGTTGGCTGAAGTAGCCAAAATGGGGACACTCCCCATTTCCTAGCAAATGGGGCCGGACCTCGGCGCCGCGGACTATCTACTCCGCGGCGCCGCGCGCCTTCCACTTGAACACGAAGAACCGCATCGGCACGTCGCCCGAGTTGCGGATGCCGTGCCAGTCCATCGGCTTCGAGTACATGAGGTCGCCGGCCTTCAGCGGCGACTCTTTGCCGTTCAGCGACCAGGTGCCCGACCCCTCGATGACATACTGAAATTCCTCGTCGGCGTGCTGATGCGGCGGCTGTAGCTGCTTGCCCGGCAGAAACGTGAGCTCCGCCGTCAGCACCGAGTTCGTGCCGGCCGACGGCTGACCATCTTCGGTGTAGATCGAGATCGAACCCCAGGACCCCTTGGATACGCGCGCGTCGGTGGCCGACCAGATGTGGCTTTCGAGCGACGGCTGGCCGGGCTTCTGCGCCCAGAGAGCGCCGGCGAAAAACGAACCCGCGGCGAGCGCGGCGGCAGCAAACGCGGTGCGATATTTCACGAGGATTCCTGAGCGCGGGTGAGCAACGTTGCCAAAGTACCGTGGCACCGCGCGCAACGGCACGCGACCAAGGTCTGACCCCTTTTGCTAGGAAATGGGGAGTGTCCCCATTTGCGGGAATTTGTCACACAACGATTGGTCCGCAGCTGCCAAGCAGGCCCTGTCCCAACTCGCAGCGCTACTGTCGGCCGCGAGCAGACAAGGAGGTTACATGCGAGTAGTCAATTCATTGGATGACTTGCTACAGCTGCCGCGCGATACACGCGTGAATGGATTCCGCGCGCGCGAGCTGCTGCAACTCGAGATCCCGGCGCTCACGCGCCACGCGCTCACGGGTGCGCAGGACCAGCTCAACAGCTTGAAGGAGCGCGGCGGGGCGCTGGCCGCCGCGGCCATGATGTTTCTCGCGCTGGTCGTCGGCGTCTTCAAGGTTTTCTACAACAACCCGATCCTCAACTGGCGCGCGGTCGGCGAGCTCGCGGCCCTGCTGGCAATTTCGTTCATGTTGGGTGCAGTCGCAAAACTTGCCGCGCTGGCGTTCACGCGCTGGCAATTTGCGTATCGCTGCCGCACACAGCACCGCATGTTGTCCATGCTGCTGCAAGAGCCGCCGACCCACTAGCTAGCTAGCGAGCCGGCCGATCTGGTGTCGTGAATCGATCGGTCCGCTCGCGCTCTGGCAGTGGGTCGATCTTCGGCGCCGGCACCATCAATGTGTAGCTCGAGTCGTCTGGCAGCGCGACAGTTCGCAGAAAGCTGCGAGCCGCCGTCTCGCGTTCCATCTCGGCCAGTGACATCACGCGCCCGCCACCGATACCCTGCGCCTGCGGCCAACGCACGAAGAACGGCACGGCCGACAGCGCCAGCAACGTGCCGATGCCGAGGCGCAGAACTTGTCGACGATGCGGGGGTGACATGCGACGAGCCTGCGCTCGGCAGCCGATGGCACACGCCGGACGGAGTCGCATGGTGGTTCCCACATATGCCGCTGATTGCAGTCAGACCGCGACGACAAAACCATTAATCCCGATAAGATCGGCTCCTTCCATCGGAGCCCGCGGATGCCGGCCGACCTCAACGAGTCCTCTTCGTGGCCACTCTGGCCCATCCACGACGGCCAGCCGCTGCCCAGCGATCCTGTCGAGTTCGTGTTCGAAGATCCGTCCGCGCCCGTGCACGACCGCGTCATCAGCGATGTCTTCCACCCGCGCGTCTTCGCCTACGTGCCCGCCGCCCCCAACGGCCGCGCCGCGCTGGTGCTCGCCGGCGGCGGCAACACCAAACTAGTCGTCGGCAAGGAGGGCGTGGAAGTGGCCG
>JBDTSV010000110.1:0-15543 GCA_039930985.1 Pseudomonadota bacterium | reverse complement strand
ATGATTGCAGTGATCATTTTCATCGCTTTGGCATCGTTATCCGATGGATCGCGGTCTTTGGCCGCGCGTATGCTCCCTATCGTCGATCGTCCAGCCTGTGATCAAAGTGCAGGTTCCATGCCAGCCCGCTAGTCACCTCAGAGGGGGCCGCTGCGCCGCGAAAGACGACAGGTTCCGGCCGTCGCGCCCAAATTTGGGGCGATGGAATAGAGTGCGCGACAAAACGGGGCAGAGTGCCGCCAACTTGTTAGGAGAGCCGCCAATGGAGATACCCAGGGTCGAGGAATTGCTACGCAGCCTGATGCAGGGGTTGCCGCCGGGGCTCGCATCCGGTGCCAGCGGCTTGCGGGAAGACCTGGAAAACAACTTTCGGGCGGTTCTACGGGCCAACCTCGGCAAGCTCGATCTGGCGGGCCGCGATGAATTCGACGCGCAGCGCAAGGTCCTCGAACGCACTCGCACGCGCCTCGAAGCTCTGGAGACGCGTGTCGGCGAACTGGAGGCGAGGGCGGCGGGCTCCGCTGGCCGCTGATCGCGGCAAGGCGCCAACAAGAATGTTGGCCCTCTTCGACGAAGAGAGGCGGCCAAGGAGTGGTCATGGGAATCGCACGGGTTGCGAGTCGCGCGCAGCTGGGTCTTTCAGCGCCGCGAGTCGAAGTAGAAGTTCACCTCGGGCAGGGGCTGCCTATGTTCTCAATCGTCGGGTTGCCGGCAACCGCGGTGAAGGAGAGCAAAGACCGGGTACGCGCGGCGCTGCAAAACTCAGGGTTCGAATTTCCCGCCGGCCGAATCACCGTCAACCTCTCGCCCGCCGACCTGCCCAAGGAAGGTTGTCGCTACGATCTGCCCATCGCGCTCGGAATCCTCCTGGCGTCTTCGCAGCTCGCGTCTTCCGATGATTCGCTCGGGTGCGCGGAGTTTTACGGTGAGCTCGGCCTCGCCGGCGAGCTCAAGCCCGTAAAAGGAGTGCTGCTCGCAGCGGCGCATGCGGCGCGCGAAGCGCGCAGCGTCGTGGTGCCGTCTGCCAACCTGCACGAGGCACGCCTCGCCGCACCCGCCGGCGCGCAGTGCGGGGCAACCTTGTTAGATGTGTGCGGCCTGTTCGCGACGCGCGCGGCGCGAGCCCCCGATGTCGTCGAGCACGAACCGCCGGTACCCTGGGCCCGCGATACACCGCCCGAGCGTGGCGCGCCGGATCTCGCCGATGTTCGCGGCCAGGCCGCCGGCAAGCGCGCGCTGCTGGTTGCCGCTGCAGGTGGACACAGCCTCCTGCTGATCGGTCCGCCGGGTACTGGCAAGAGCATGCTGGCGCAGCGGCTGACGGGGTTGCTGCCGGCGCTGGCCGGCGATGAAGCGCTCGATGTGGCATCAATCGCTTCGGTGAGCTCGCGCGGATTCGACGTGCGCGACTACGGCCGGCGGCCGTTTCGCGCGCCGCATCACACCGCCTCCGCCAGCGCAATCATCGGCGGTGGTCCGCAGGCGCGACCGGGCGAAGTCAGCCTGGCGCATCGCGGCGTCCTCTTCCTCGATGAGCTGCCAGAGTTCAACCGCAGTGTGCTCGAGAGCCTGCGCGAGCCGCTCGAAAACGGCGTGGTGGCAATCTCGCGCGCCGCGCTGCAGGTGGAATACCCGGCGCGGTTCCAGCTGGTGGCGGCCATGAATCCCTGCCCCTGCGGATATCTCGGCGACACGTCGGGGCGATGCCGATGCGCGCCACCGGAGATCGCGCGCTATCGTGCCCGCATCTCCGGGCCGCTGCTCGACCGCATCGATCTGCGAGTCGAGATGCCCACGGTGTCCAGCGAAGAGTTGTTAGGCGAGCGCGCGCAGCCGGAGGCTTCGTCGGGCACCGAACACGCCGCGCGGCGTGTTCGGCTGACACGACAGCTGCAGCACCTGCGCGCCGGCAAGCTCAACGTGGAATTGAGCGGCACTGAAATCCAGGAGGCTTGCCGATTGGATCGCGCATGCCGGCTGCTGCTCGCCCAGGCACGTGCCAGGCTCTCGCTCTCCGCGCGTGGCGTGCATCGGGTTCTGCGCGTGGCGCGAACCATCGCCGATCTCGAGGCGACGGGGCTGGATGAAAAAACGGGGCCTATTGGCCCCGTTCATCTCGCCGAAGCCTTGCAGCTGCGGCGCAAGACTGACTGACTCGCGTTACTTGTTCAGCTCGACGATGTGGTCCACGGCCTGCTTGATGAGGTCGTCGGGCCAGTCGGCACGGCCACCCTTGGCAGGCATCACTCCGGACTTGCCGTTGAAGCCATGCAGCGCGTGGTTGTAGAGCGTCTCCTTGCCCTGCGCGATGCGCGGTCCCCAGGCAGCCTTGTCGCCGACCTTCGGTGCGCCGGCAATGCCGGCGCCATGACAGGCCTGGCAGGCGGTTTCGTAGGCTGCGGTGCCATTCGCTGGAATGGCGGCAACCGCAACCGGCGCGCCGACGCTTTCGATCTTGAGCGCCGAGTTGTCCTGGCCGGCTACCGCGACACGCGCCACCGGCTGCAGCCGCTGCTCCACGCTTTCGACGTAGCGCGGGTCGGTGCTGACCTGCTTACCCTGGTTGTTGGCGCCGACGTGGCGCGCGAACGCAAAAAGGCCGATGGTCACGGCAAACAAAATGCCGAGAATCAAGCTGAAATTATTGAAGAAATGGGAGTCTTGTTTGCTCATGGGCGCGGAGTATATCTGTCGAAAGTGGCGGTGAATAATCTGGCGCGCCCGATTGGATTCGAACCAACGACCTGCAGCTTCGGAGGCTGCCACTCTATCCAGCTGAGCTACGGGCGCGCGGAGGGCGGATTCTAGCCGGTCAGAGCCAACCTTTCCGCTTGAACCACACGAAGGGTCCGATGGCCGACGCCAGCATCAGTCCAAGCGCCGCCCAGAAGCCCCAGGGCTCGTGCGAGCCGGGAATATGGTCGAAATTCATGCCGTATACCGCGCCGATGACCGAGGGTGGGAGCAGGAAAACCGTCACCACCGAGAAGATCTTGAGGATGTTGTTCTGGTCGATGTTGATGAGGCCAAGAGTGGCATCGAGGATGAACGACACCTTGGTGCCGAGAAACGAAGCGTGATCGCTCATCGCCATCACGTCGCGTGTCAGGGTACGAAAGCGCGCCCGGACTTCCTGCGACATGGGCACGGAGGTGCTCTGCTGCACGAAGGTCAGGAGCCTGCCGAGGCTCACGAGACTTTCGCGCGCCTTGGAGATGAGCTCGCCGTTCTGTCCGAGGCGTTCGAGCGTCTTGCGGAAGTCGCGAAAGGCGCCGCGCTGTTTGCGCGACGCGGTGAAGACTTCGACCGACGCGCCGTCGAGATCCGTGGCCACGCGTTCAATCACGTCGGCGACGCGATTGATGATCGACTCGAGCAATCCGGCCAGTACCGCCGGCGGTGAGTTGCAGGAGTTCGGATGGCGTTCGGCGTAGGCAATGAATCGCCGGAACGGCAGCGGATCCACGTAACGATTGGTGACGAGCTTGGCAGCCGAGAGAATGAAGGTGATCTGCGTGCTCTCAGGCAGATCGGAATCGAGCTTCGTGACCACCGTGGCGGTCATGTACAGGGCGCCATCTTCCTCGTACAGGCGGTTGGACGCCTCGATCTCGCGCATTTCGTCGCGCGTCGGTACATCGATGCTGAGAAAGCTCTCGACCTGCTTTTCTTCGCCGGGAGTGGGCTCGACGAGGTCGAGCCAGATTGATTCCCCGGGAATGGCAGCGCCGGAGCGCAGTTCGAAACGCGCCAAGCCTTGGGGTTGCGGGACGAAGGCGCTCAGCATGTTGGGGCGGGCCGCAGGGCGCTAGCGATTCTTCTCGCTGGCTGCGAGGTCGTTGAGCAACGAGAACAACTGCGCCGGACCGCCGGCTTCGCCCACACTCGTGCTGTATTTGCCGTTCACTATCAACGTTGGCACGTTCGCCACCGCATATTTCTTGGTCAGGTTCTCGGCGCGCAGCATGTTGGTTGCCACCGTCATCGAATCATAGGCGGCATTGAAATCTTTTTCCGACACACCTTGTGTGACGAGGAAAGCGAGCTGCATTGCGCGCGCTTCCAGATCGTCGTGTGCGGCGAGCGCCAGACCCTGCTTGTGGATGGCGTCGAAAACCCGGCCGTGCAGCTCCGGGCGATGCAGCGCCTGCAGGGTGTAATACAGCTTGGCGTGCTGCCGCTGCACCTGGCCCCAGATCACCGGGACGCGCACGAACTCGACGTATGCGGCTTTTCCGGCGTTCCACTCCTCGAGTTCAGGGTCGAGCGCATAGCAATGACCGCAGCCGTACCAGAAGACTTCGCTGACCTCGATCTTGCCGCTGCCCACGGTTGTGGGTTGCGGCTCCCGCAACATCTGGTAGTTAGTTCCTGCACGCCACTTGTCGAGCGAGGCGGCTCCCGACGCGGATGCCGCAGGGGCAGTCTCGGCGGCGCGCGCCCCGGCGGTCGATGTCCAGCCGCCAGCCAGAAGCGCGGCGAGGAGAGCGAGTGCGCGGTGCGTCGTCACGGGCGGCCGTCCTGTGGGTAGTTAGCGCAGTCCCTGCAGATACGAGGCGATATTGCGGATGTCCTCGGGCGAGAGCCGCGCGGCGATGGTGGTCATCATGACGCTGTTGCGCGTCTGGTTGATCTTGGCCGGATCGGCGGCGTCACGGTAGCGGTTCTTGGTCAGATAATCCTGCAGCTGCTTGACCGTGTAGACCGAATGCTGCGCGCGAAGTGCCGGATATCCCGCGCCGGCATTTCCCTGTCCCGAAGGTCCGTGGCAGGCCGTGCAGGCCGGGATGTTGCGAGCCACGTCACCCGATTTGTAGAGCGCTTCGCCCGCCTTCCAATAGGAAGGGTCAGCTTCGTTGCCCGCGGGTGTCTGCGCGGCGAAGAATGCGGCGACATCGGCGAAATCCTGGTCCGTCATCTGCGCCACGATGGGATACATGATTTCGTTGATGCGCTTGCGCCCCTTGAACATTCCGAGCTGTTCGCGGATATACGCGGCGTTTTGACCGGCGAGCACCGGCCACTCGGGATTGGTGCTGTTGCCGTTGACGCCATGACACGCGGTACAGACCGCGGCCTTGGTGGCGCCCGCGTCGGCGGAGCCCTTCAGTGCGTCCTCGGCTATGGCGGTATGCGCAAATCCCAACCCCACGCAAACAATGGTGGCGGCCAGGCTCAACGAAAATCTGCTCTCAATCATGGTCTTGCGGGCTCCCTGGAAGGCGGCGAATTGTACACTAGCGTCCGTCGACTTAAGCCTAGCCTCCCATGAGCCTATATCCCAAAGTCCGCTTCCTGCTTTCGGCGGCGAGTGAGGCGCAATTTCCCGAGGACGTCGGCACCGAAGTCGCGTTCGCTGGTCGCTCCAATTCCGGCAAATCGAGCGCGATCAATACGATCATGGTGCGCAACGGACTGGCTCGTGCGAGCAAGACTCCGGGGCGCACGCGACTGCTGAATTTTTTCGAAGTCGATGCCGGTCGACGCATCCTCGATCTGCCCGGCTATGGCTATGCCGAAGCCAGCCCGGTGGAGAAGAAGCAATGGATCGCGCTGATCGCACGCCTTCCGGGGCGTGCCTCGATCAGCGGTCTATTCCTGATCGTCGACATTCGCCGCGGACTCACGGACCAGGATGAGCAGCTTCTCGATTGGGCCGGCGCTTCAGGTTGGCCGGTGCATGTGCTTCTGACCAAAGCGGACAAGCTCAATCAACGTGACCGTGCAGCGGCTCTCAAGGATGCCGAAGAACGGCTTGGAGAGGGCATGACGGCGCAGGTGTTCTCCGCGACCGACAAGATTGGTGTGCAGGCGGCGCAGAAGCGGCTCGACCAGTTGCTGAATCCCCAAAAAGAAAGCCCCGGTGGTAAACCACCGGGGCCAGACTAACCCGGCACAGGTCTCGTGAACCGGGTTACACGCTCAGGGAGGGAAGCGTGGAGCGGTTTTACGCGCTCAGGTAATGAGACACGCGGGACCTCGGAAAGGTTCCAAAATTTCTTAAAAAGTAGTGCCGCCAAATCATGTGGTTACGAAACGACCTGTCGCGTGGGCGCTACAGAAAGGTGTAGGTGACGCTCAGCGAAACGGTGTTCACATCGAAGTCTAAATCATCCACGTTGAACCGCTCGTACTCCGCACGGACTCCAATGCTGCCGAAATGCGCGCCGATGCCGACGCCATAGGTCGGTTCCCAGCCATCGTCCGACCCGCTGCTACCGTTGAGGCTGGCATTCAGTTTCCAGTTCGCCATGCCGACGCGCGCATACAGATCGATGACCGCGAATTCGGCGATGGCCAGAGCCGATACGGTGGTGGCCTTCGCATCGAGCGAAACGCCGCCCTCGTCCATGCTGCCAAGGTCGATGTAGTTGGCCTCGACCGCCAGCCAGTTGAGCGGGCGGATGCCGACGATCAGCTTGAAGCTGTTGTCATCGAGCGAATCGCTGGCGCTGCCGACATCGAACTCCGACTTGGTGAGACCGGCGCCGATATAGATGCCATTGTCGGCGGCGGCGGCCTGTGGGGCGATGGCGGCGAGCGACAGCGCGCCAAGCGCCGCGACTGCAGCGAACTTCATGTTCATGAGAGACCTCTTCGGATGTGGTGGACCCGCGGATTAGAGCCCGGGAACGCTTAACCGTTCCTGAACTCGCGGCGACATTGTGACGCCTCGCTCGTTCCGGTGCGGGCGCGTCGCCAGCTCGCGACAGAGTCCCACAAACAATGGATGTTAGCGCCTACCTAGTGCGCCTCGTCCCAGTTCAGCCCGGTCCCGACGTCCACCTTGAGAGGCACGCGCAATGCGGCCGCGGCCATCATGTGCCGGCGCACGGCGTCGGTTACCTCGGTGATCCGCGCGGTTTCGACTTCCAATACCAGCTCGTCGTGGACCTGCATGATGATGCGCGCGCCGCCCGCTGAATCACACCAGGCGTCGACCGAGATCATGGCGCGCTTGATGATGTCCGCGGCCGTTCCCTGCATTGGCGCGTTGATGGCGGCGCGCTCGGCGGCTTGCTGGAACTGCTTGTTGCGTGCATTGATGTCGGGTAGGTAGAGGCGCCGGCCGAACACGGTTTCGACGTATCCCTGCGCCTTGGCCTGGGCGCGCGTTTCATCCATGTAGCGCTTCACGCCGGGGTAGCGCGTGAAATAGAGGTCGATGTATTCCTGCGCCGCGCCGCGCGGGATCCCGAGCTGCTTGGCGAGACCGAAGGCGCTCATGCCGTAGATGAGGCCGAAGTTGATGGCCTTTGCCGAACGGCGCTGGTCGGCCGTGACCGCCTCCAGAGACGCGCCGAACACCTCGGCGGCGGTGGCCTGGTGGATATCCTTGTCGCTGGCGAAGGCGCCGAGCAATCCTTCGTCCTGCGAGAGGTGCGCCATGATGCGCAACTCGATCTGCGAATAGTCAGCCGCCAGCAGCAGGTGACCCTCGGGCGCGATGAAGGCCTGGCGGATGCGCCGGCCCTCGGGCGTGCGGATCGGAATATTCTGCAGATTCGGATCCTGCGACGACAGCCGGCCGGTAGCCGCAACCGCCTGGTGATAGCAGGTATGCACTCGTCCGGTTCGCGCGTTGATCTGCTCGGGTAGTTTGTCGGTGTAGGTCGACTTCAGCTTGGAAAGGCCGCGATGCTCGAGGATCAGCTTCGGCAACGGGTAGCTGGCCGCCAGTTCTTCGAGTACGTCTTCCGCGGTCGACGGCTGGCCGGTGGGGGTCTTGCGCACCACTGGCAGATTCATCTTCTCGAACAGGATGCTTTGCAGCTGTTTGGGCGAGTCGAGATTGAATGGATTGCCTGCCTCGCGATGCGCGGCCGCCTCGACTTCCATGAGCCGCTTGGCAAGCTGCGTGCTCTGGACGCGCAGCATTTGCCGGTCGAGCAGCACGCCGCGATCTTCCATGCGCAGCAACACGTTGACCAGCGGCTGCTCGCATTCCTCGTACAGCGTTTTGAGCAAGGGAACGGAGGCGATCTGCGGCCACAGCACCTGGTGCAGGCGCAGCGTGACGTCAGAATCCTCGGAGGAATATTCCGCGGCCTTGTCGACCGGCACCTGGCTGAACGGGATCTGCTTCGCGCCCTTGCCGGCGACGTCTTCGTAGTGAATCGTGCGGATGCCGAGATAACGTTCCGCGACGGAGTCCATGTCGTGGCGTGTCGCGGTGCTGTTCCACACGTATGACTCGAGCATGGAGTCGAAGCGCATGCCGCGAAGCTGAATGCCGTGGTTGGCGAGCACGTGCGCGTCGTACTTGAGGTGATGGCCGACCTTGCCGTGCCGGTCCGATTCGAGCAGGGGTTTGAGCCGCGCGAGACTCGCGTCGCGATCGAGCTGGTCGGGTGCACCGGCATAGTCGTGCCGCAGAGGTAGATAGGCCGCGACACCCGGCGACAGCGCGAATGACACGCCGACGATCGAAGCCTGCATGTATTCGAGACTGGTGGTTTCGGTGTCGAAGGCAAAGAGGTCGGCGGCTTCGAGCTTCTTCAACCACGCATCGAGTTGCGCTGCGGTGGTGATGGTCTCGTACAGCCGTGGCGCCGCCGCAATGATCTGCGCGCCGTCACTGATGCCTGCCGCAGCGGGCGCTCCGATGATCGGCGGCTGCCCGCTGGCCGGCGGAGCATCAGGCGCCGTCTGGGTGGCGGCCGGCGCGGTTCCGTCGAGCTGCTTGAGCAGCGAACGCAACTCCAGCCGCGTGAACAGCGTGCGCAGCGCTTCGTTGTCCGGCGGCTGTCGCTTGAGCTGCTGCAACGAAACCGGCAGTGTTACGTCGGTGCGGATGGTCGCGAGTTTGCGCGCCAGCTCGAGCGTGGCGAGCCCCGCGCGCAAGTTTTCGCCCACCTTGCCCTCGACATTCGCGGCGTCGGCGACCAGCGCATCCAGCGTCGAGTATTTGCCCAGCCACTTGGCCGCGGTCTTGGGCCCCACCTTGTCGATTCCCGGGATGTTGTCGGAGCTGTCTCCCACCAGTGCCAGGTAATCGATGATCTGTTCGGGGAACACGTCGAACTTGGTCTTCACGCCCGCGCGATCGAGCACCGTGCCGCTCATGGTGTTGATGAGCGTGATCTGCGGCGACACCAGCTGCGCCATGTCCTTGTCGCCGGTGGAGATGAGCACGCTCAGATTCTCTTTCGCGGCCGCGCAGGCCAGCGTACCGATGACGTCGTCGGCCTCCACGCCTTGCTCGCGCAGGATCGGCAGCCCCATGCCGCGCACGGCTTCGAACAGCGGTTCGATCTGCGATCGCAAATCGTCCGGCATGGGAGGGCGGTGCGCCTTGTATTCGGCGAAGAGGTCGTCACGGAAAGTCTTGCCCGGAGCGTCGAACACCACGGCGATTCTTTCCGGGTCGTAATCCTTGAGGAATTTCGACAGCATGTTGAGCACGCCGAACACCGCACCGGTCGGTTCGCCGCGCGAATTGCTGAACGGGGGCAGCGCGTGAAACGCGCGATACAGGTACGACGAACCGTCGACCAGCACGAGATCGGGGCGGTTGTTCATGCGCTACTGGGGCGGCGGCGTCGCGCCCTTCTGTTTTTTCGGATCGTCGGATTCGGGCGTACCGACCGGCGCCGTGACTTCCGGAGCCGGCGAAGCCGGCGCCGAGGGCGTGTCCGCTGTCTGCGGCGAATTCGGTGCGGAAGCGGCCTCACCGGGCGGGGTGGCCGCGGGCCGCGTCACCACGTCGCTCGGGGCGTCGGGTAGATAGAGCGGGCCCTTCTGGCCGCAGGCGGCAAGGGCTGTCAGCAGCAGGGTGATGATGCCAAGGCGCTGAAGCAGGTGCTTATCCATGCATCGGCTGCCGGTTGCCGAGCGCCATCCAGCCGCGCACGGCGTCGCGCCGCGCGAAATTCATGAGAACCGCGATGATCGACGGCAAGCCGAATACGAATGCGCCGACCACGGTGGCGCCGGAGGTGACGCCAATGGATCCGGCCAGCGCGTGCAGCGCGTATATCGCGTGGGAGTAACCGGGAGCAGGGCGATCGTTCATGCGGGTTTCCAATCCACCACGGCAATGGTCAGACGCGAGATGCACACCAAGCGTTCCCGCGGATCTCGAATCTCGATGCTCCACACCTGGCTGCGCGATCCCACGTGTACGGGGCGCGCGGTTCCGGTCACCAGGCCGTCGGTCACCGGGCGAAGGTGATTGGCATTGATCTCCTGCCCCAGGCAGCGGAACTTCGCGCGATCGACGACGTAATTGGCCGCCACGCTTCCCAGTGTCTCCGCGAGCGCGAGCGAGGCGCCGCCGTGCAGATAACCCAGGGGCTGGTGCGTGCGCGGATCCACCGGCATGGTGCCACGCAGGTAGTCGTCACCGAATTCGCTGAATTCGATGCCCAGATGCGACGACAGGAGGCCTGCCGACTCTCTGCGCGCTTCCTCGATCGTCGGATTGCCGAACCAGATTGCCATCGGTACCCCATGCCAGTCTAACTACCGCGGCGGCGGCGAGGACGCGCTACTTGCGGTACTTCTCGCCGATGCGTCGATACGCCTCGCGGAACGGAATTCCCTCGCGCGCGACCAGCGCGTTGGCCTCTTCGGCGGCGTGGATCGCCGGGTCGAGTTTGACCGTCTCGGCGCGGAAACGCACGCCATCGATGGCCATGGCCATGATGCCGGCGGTGGCGAGCGCGAGATCGATGCCGCGGAACAGTGGCGGCTTGATGAGCTGCAGGTCGCGCTGATAGCCCGACGGCAGCTTGGCGAATATTCCCAGCACCTCGGTGAGGCAAGACAGCGCGACGGCGCTGCGCCCGCGCACCAGTTCGAAAACGTCTGGATTGCGCTTCTGCGGCATGATCGACGAGCCGGTCGTGAACGATGCCGGAAGCGTCACGAAGGCGAATTCCTGCGTATAGAAAAGCAGGAGGTCGGCGGCGAGACGTCCCAGGTCCTGCATGAGCAACGTGCATTCGAACAGCAGTTGTGATTCGGCCTTGCCACGCGCCAGCTGCACGGCGGTAACCGGCGCATGCACCGCATCGAAGCCCAGCTTCTGGCGCGTGAGCTCACGATCGAGAGGCAGTCCGGGCGTGCCATAACCTGCGGCCGAGCCCAACGGGCTTTTCGAGGCGCGCAGCGCGCAAGCGGCCAGGCCTTGCGCATCGTCGCGCAATTCGGCGGCAAAGCCGCCGGCCCACAACGCAACGCTGCTCGGCATGGCCTGCTGCATGTGCGTGTAGCCGGGCAGCGCAATAGCGCCTTCACGTGCGGCGAGCGCGTCGAGCGACGCGGCGCAGACCTCGGCGGCGGCGGCCAGTTCACGGCCGGCGTCCAGTAGATAGAGGCGGATCGCCGTCAGCACCTGGTCGTTGCGCGAGCGGCCGAGATGCACGCGGCCGCCGGCCGCGCCGATGCGGGCGGTGAGCCGCTTTTCGAGCGCGGTCTGGCCGTCTTCGTCGGCGAGCTCGATCCGCCACCGTCCGTCGGCGTGCTCCGCGCCGATGGCGTTGAGCCCGTCGCGAATCGCGGCAAGGTCCGCATCGGCGAGCAGCTTCTGGGCGTTGAGCATTTCGGCGTGAGCGATGGAAGCGCGCACGTCGTATTTCACGAGGCGCTCATCGAGCGCGTAATCATCGCCAGCCGTGTACGCGAGCACCCGCTGGTCGAGATCGACGCCTTTGTCCCAGAGCCGGCTCATGACACGCTTATTTTCCGACCTGCTGCTCGGCCGGTGAAAGCGCGTTGACGTCCGCGACGATCAGCGTACCGGCGCCTTCATTGGTGAACACTTCAGCAAGAATGCCTTCGGGAGATTTGTACGACATCACGTGCACCCGGCGCACGCCGCCGCGGAGGGCGTCTTCGATCGCCTTTGCCTTCGGCAGCATGCCGTCGACGATGCGTTTTTCTTCGCGCAGACGTTTCAGGCCATTGAGGTCGGTGTACGAAATGACGGACGTCGGATCATCGACCCGCTCGAGGATGCCGGGGGCGCCGGTGCATAACATCAGCTTCTCGGCGGAGAGTGCCGCGCCAATCGCGGCGGCCACGGTGTCGGCGTTGATGTTGAGCAACGTGCCCTGGTCGTCGGCCGACAGTGGGCTGATTACCGGCATGAGACCGTTGTCGAGCAGCTTCCTGATGACGGTGGTGTCGATCGAGTCGATGTCGCCGACGAATCCGTAATCGACCACCTCGCCACTGTCTGGCAGCTTGACCGGCGGCCGCTTGTGCGCGCGGATCAGTCCCGCGTCGACGCCGCTGATGCCCACCGCGTCGATGTCCATTTCGCGGCACAACGCCAGGATGCGCGTGTTGATGAGTCCGTTCAGCACCATGGAGGTGGCGTCGATGGCCTTCTGATCCGTGACGCGGCGGCCCTGGACCATGCGGGTGGGCACGCCCAGCGCTTCGGTGATCTCGGTGAGCTGCGGGCCACCGCCATGCACGAACACGACGCGCACGCCGAAGTAGTGAAGGATCGCGATCTGCTCGATGAGGCCGCGCACCGCGGCCGCATCGGCGAATACACTGCCGCCCGCCTTCACGACGAAGGTCTTGCCCTTGTACATGCGGATGTAGGGCGCGGCGCTGCGCAGGCTGCGGATGGCGGCGGAGGGGTCGGAGCGATGCATGATCATGCGGGGAGTTCCGTGGGGACGTAGTTAGTGTTGCGGGGTCGAAAGCAATCGGTGCAGGACCGCGGTCTGAACCACCATGCGGTTGTAGGCCTCGCGCTGTACCACGCTGCGACGGCCGTCGAGCACTTCGTCGGCGACGGCGACATTACGCCGCACCGGGAGGCAGTGCATGAGTTTGCAGTCGACGGCGGCGCGCGAAAACCAGGTGTCGCGCACGCACCAGTCGGCGAGCGAGGTGCGCTGGCGCGCGTCGATCTCGGCATTGCCATAGTGGGACGTCGAACCCCATTCCTTGGCGTACACCACGTGCGCGCCAGTGAGCGCGTCGTCGCGGTCGGCGGTTTCACGCACGGATCCGCCGGAGCTGGCCGCGGCCGCCGCTGCCTTTTGCATGATGGGCGCGGGCAGCGCGAAACCCTCGGGCCGCAACACCACGACGTCCATGCCGCGCATGGCAGCCATGTGTACGGTGGCGGCTGGTACCGCGAGCGGCAGCGCGCGCGGATGATTCACCCAGGACAGCACGAACTTCGCCCGACGCGGCACGGTGAGGTCGTCGAGCGTCTTCCAGTCGGCGAGCGCCTGGCAGGGATGGTTCGCGGCGGACTCCATATTGATGACCGGTTTGTTGACCAGACTGACCATCTCTTTAAAGGAGGTTTCGCCCAGATCGGCCGCCAGGTCGAGGCCGCCCGCGAACGCCCGGATGCCCAGAGCGTCACAATAGTGGGCCAATACCGGAACTCCTTCGCGTATATGTTCCGCTGGCGCGCCATTCATGACCGCGCCCCGACGAGTCTCCAGCTGCCAGGTCCCCTGACCGGCCGAGATCACGAATGAGTTGCCACCGAGCCGTGCCATCGAAGCCTGGAACGACGCCAGCGTGCGCAGTGACGGATTGAAGAACAGCAGTCCGAGGATTTTTCCGGTGAGTGCGTGCGGCTCGGGCGTCTGCGCGAGACGCTCGGCGAGCGCGAGCAGTTCGACGACCTGCTCGCGCGAGAGATCCGCGAGATCGAGGAAGTTGTTCATAGGTCCGCCAACGCAGCCCGCAGCCGGTCGACGTGTTCCTCTTTGAGGATGAAGGCGGGCAGCAGTCGCAGGATCGACGGATCGCCGGCGGTGCCCGCCAGGATGTCGCGTGCCAGCAATTCCTTCTGGATGTCCTTGGCGGGCCTGTTCATCTTGAGGCCCGCCAGGAATCCGGCTCCCTGGAAGCCAACCACCGGGCCGACCGCGCAGGTCTTGGTGAGATAGGCCGATACGCGACGCACGTTGGCGAGCAGGTCTTCCTTCTCGATGGCATCGATGGTGGCTTCGGCCACCGCGCAGGCCATCGGACCGCCGCCGAAAGTAGTCCCCAGGTTTTCAAGCTTGAGCGACGCCGTGATGGGCGGCGTCAGCAGCAGCGCCGACACCGGGAAACCGTTGCCCAACGCCTTGGCGGTGGTGATCATATCGGGCATGACGCCATAGTAGTTAGCCGCGAACGGCTGACCCGAGCGACCGACGCCGCACTGCACTTCGTCGAATATCAGCGCCGCGCCGGTTTGATCGCAGCGCGTGCGCAGTGCGGCGAGGAACTCCTGCCCCATGTCGAACGCGCCGCCGACTCCCTGCACCGGCTCGACGATGACCGCGGCGGTGTTTTCGGTGACGTGCCTGGAAATATCATCGATGTCGCGGCGCTTGATCCAGCTCACGTCGAACGGTGCGCGCGGCAGGAAGAACCATTTCTGCGGCGCCTGCCAGGTGGTCGAGGCGCAGGCGGCGGTGCGGCCGTGGAAGCTTTGCTCCACCGCGGCCACGTGCGTGCGGCCGGGACGCATCTTGAACGCCAGCTTGAATGCATTCTCGTTGGCCTCGGCGCCGGAGTTGATCCAGAACACGCTGTCGAAGGGCAACTTCGAAAATTTCAGCAGCCGTTGCGCGGCGCGAGCGCGCACTTCCATGGGCACGGCATTGGTCTGAAAATTCATCCGCGCCGCTTGTTCGCTCAGCGCCCTGGTCCAGCCTTCGTGGCCATATCCGAGCGACGCCACGGCGTGGCCGCCATACAGGTCGAGCACCTTGCGGCCGTCGCGGGTGTGCAGCCAGACGCCTTCGGCGCCCACCACCTCGAGCGGATACTGCGCATAGACCGGAGCGAGGCCGTCGGCGGGAGAGGTCGGTTGTTTGAGCTCGGCGTTCATGTTCACGTCCAGCCGGCAGCGGGAGCGGTCAGCCCCGTGGTTTCGGGAAGCCCGAACAGCCGGTTCATCCATTGCACGGCGCCGCCCGCGGCGCCTTTGTTGAGGTTGTCGACCACGCTCATGAGCGCCACCGTGCGGCCATTGGCTACGGCGGACAGATGCGCGTAGTTGCTAGCGACGATGTCCTTCACGCGCGGCGCGTGGTCGAGCACGCGCACGAACGGCGCGCCCGCGTAGAAGTCGCGCAGCATGCCGACCATGGCGGCCGCGTCACGCGGCGACTTCAGGCGCGCCTGCAGCGTCGCGTGAATGCCGCGCGCGAATGGACCGGAGTGCGGCACAAACGCGAACTCAGCCTCGACACCGGTAGCCGCCTTGGCGAGCGCGGTGATCTCCGGCGTGTGCCGGTGGCCCAGCGCACCGTAGGAATAGAGGTCACTGTGACGCGTGGGATGGTGCGTGCCTTCAACGGGCTTGCGCCCCGAGCCGGTGCTGCCGGTGACGCCGCTGACAAACAACGTGGGTTCGACCCAGCCGGATGCGAGCAGTGGCACGCTGGCTAACAAGATGGCGGTGGAGAAGCAGCCCGGGTGCCCCACGTGTGGTGTCGGTGCGGACTTCAGATGTTCCGGTACGGCGCAGGTGAACTGCGCCAAGCGGTGCGGCGCACCGTGCGCGTGCTTATAGACGGTTTCATAGCCGGCAGCCGTGGCGAAGCGGAAATCCGCCGAGAT